>JBGTKE010000063.1:0-1752 GCA_041744775.1 Hyphomonas sp.
GAACGCCACGCCGAAGCCGACGGCCGCGTGCCCGCCCCGTTCGAGATTGTACATGTCCTGGGAAGGGCGCCGGGCACGGATCAGCCGAAGCCGCTGAAGCCTGGCAGTGCGAAGGTCAGCCTGGCGGATGCGGTGCGCCGCGCCCGGACAGACGATCCGTGACCGGATGTTCGAGGCGAAGCAAGCTCAGGCCGTGATTTCGTCTTCAATCAACTGATAATTTGCGCTGTTGGCGTCGGCGAGAGAATTCACACCGACAAGGATGCCAACCACGATCAGCGCCGCGATCATGCCATACTCGATCGCCGTCCCGCCGCGCTCGTCGGCGAGAAGCTGTGTCAGGAGTCGGCGGGTCGCGTTCATGGTCAGTCCATCAGGTTTTCGCCGCGAGCCAGTCAAACAGAGGGATATCTGCCGGTGGCGCCGCATAATCTCGCAGCCTTGATGTCTCTACCCACGCGACGGCCTGGCCTTCGCGTGGCTGGATAGACCCAGACCACTTTTTACACCCGTACAATGGCATGACGAGGTGAAAAGCCGGATAAGCAAAGCTCGCGAAAGTCAGCGGTTCGAGTGAGCTTTCGTTAACCGTGATCGACAGCTCTTCCTCCAGCTCGCGCACCAGCGCCGCCTCCGGCGTCTCGCCGGGCTCGAGCTTGCCGCCTGGGAACTCCCACAGGCCCGCCATCTGCTTGCCCTCAGGGCGCTGTGCCAGCAGGACGCGCCCCTCGCTGTCGAACAGAGCCGCCGCCACGACCAGCAGCACGGCTCCGCTCATGTCCGGTAGGCGCCGTTGATGTCGACATAGCCGTGCGTGAGATCGCAGGTATAGACCGTCGCCTCCCCGGTCCCGGCACCGAGGTCCACCCGGATCCGGAACTCCGGCTGGGCGAACACCGCGCTCGCCGCCGCCTCGTCATAGTCCGGCGCCCGCGCGCCGTCCCTGGCCACCTGCACCTCGTCAAACCAGATCGCGAGTTTCTCGACATCCACCGGCTCGTATGCCTTGCCGACCGCCATCACGATCCGCCCCCAGTTCGCGTCCCCCGCCGCCATCGCCGTCTTGATCAGCGGCGAGTTGGCAATCGACACCGCCACCAACCTGGCCGAGGCCGCAGACACCGCGCCCTGCACGGTGACGGTCGCAATCTTGCTCGCCCCCTCCCCGTCCTTGACCACCTGCATCGCCAGATCGTGACACACCGCCCGCAACCCCCTGGAGAACTCGGCAAGACGCGGATCATCGCGCGCAATGATCGGCGTCATGCCGCTCGCGCCGGTCGCAAACACCATCAGCGTGTCGGACGTGGACGTGTCCCCGTCCACCGTGATCGAATTGAACGTGAGGTCCGCAGCGATGCTCAGAACTTCCTGCAGCAGGTCCGGCGCCACCGCCGCGTCGGTGAACACATAGGACAGCATCGTCGCCATATTCGGGGCGATCATGCCGGAGCCTTTGGCGATCCCCGCGAAGCGCGCCTTTTTCCCGCCGAGGTCAAACACGCCGCCCGCGCCCTTCGGATAGGTATCGGTCGTCATGAACGCGCGTGCCGCCTTCTCCCAGTCCGGCGCGCCGAGCGCCGACGCCAGCTCCGGCACGAACGCACCGACATAGTTCGGGTCCGGCAGCGGCTCGCCGATCACGCCGGTCGCCGCCAGGAAACACTCCTCGCGCCGCACGCCCAGCGCCTCCGTCAGCGCCTTCAGCGTCGCGTCATTCTTGAGCACGCCCTTGGGCCCCGTGAACGCATT
>JBGTKE010000064.1:0-4569 GCA_041744775.1 Hyphomonas sp.
AAGCTGGGCGAGGGTTTCGTCCGCATCCAGAGCTTTCATGAAGAGATCCGTGCGCTCCTGGAATTCCTTCTGGTAACGCTCGGAATCGGCCGACTCGGTGATCAGGTCGATCTGCCAGCCGGTCAGCTGCGAGGCGAGACGCACGTTCTGGCCGCGCCGGCCAATCGCCAGCGGGAACTGGTCGTCGGCCACGACAACCTCGACACGGCGCTCGTCTTCGTCGAGCACGACTTTCGAGACTTCCGCAGGCTGGAGGGCGTTCACAATGAACGTCGCGGCGTCATAGTTCCAAGGGATGATGTCGATCTTCTCGCCCGACAGTTCGCCGACCACCGCCTGCACGCGCGCGCCGCGCATACCGACGCAGGCACCGACGGGGTCAATGGAGCTATCGTTCGAGATCACGCCGATCTTGGCGCGGCTGCCCGGGTCGCGGGCGCAGGCCTTGATCTGGATGACGCCTTCGTAGACTTCCGGCACTTCCTGGGCGAACAGCTTGCGCATGAAATCCGGCGCGGCGCGCGACAGGAAGATCTGCGGGCCTTTGAGTTCGCGGCTGACCTTGTAGAGATAGGAGCGCACGCGGTCGTTCGGCTGGAAGTTCTCGCGCGGGATACCGTCATTGCGGCGGATGATGCCCTCGGCGCGGCCGAGATCGACGATCACATGGCCGTATTCGACGCGCTTGACGATGCCGTTGATGACTTCGCCGACACGGTCCTTGTATTCCTCATACTGACGTTCACGCTCGGCGTCGCGCACTTTTTGCGTGATCACCTGCTTGGCAGTCTGGGCGGCGACGCGGCCGAAGTCGAACGGCGGAAGTTCTTCCTTCAGTTCGCTGCCGATCTCAAGGCTCGCGTCGATCTTCTTCGCTTCGCTCAGACGCAGCTGCTTGGCTTCGTCCTCGAGCCCGTCATCGGCCACGACGGTCTGGATGCGCCAGAGGGTCTGCTCGCCGGTCGCCGAATCGATCAGGGCACGGATGTCGTGCTCCTGGCCATACTTCGCCTTGGCGGCCTTCTCGATGGCCTCCTGCATCGCTTCGATCACGATGCGTTGGTCAATTGATTTCTCTTCCGCGACCGCCTTGGCGATCTGCAGGATTTCGAGCCGGTTGGCGGATACGCCGACGGTGGTCATTGGAGATCTCCTGTCTCTTCTTCCTCTGTGTCGTCTTCGGACTCGTCGATCTCGAAACCGGCGAGCATGTCTTCGTCTTCGTCCGGCTGCGGCGGGAGGTTCCCGCTGGCGCGCGCCGCTTCGATCAGTTCGTCGGTCAGCACGAGGGTCGCGCGGCTCATCTCGTGGACGCCGGCGACGAGTTCGGTCTCGTCATCAATCTCGATATGCACGCCGTCCTCGCCTTCCGACACGATCGTGCCGGTAAAGCGGCGGCGCCCGTCGATCGGGCGGGCGAGTTCGATCCCGGCGGCGTGGCCGATCCAGCGGCCGAAATAACCGGGCCGGGTCAGCGGCCGGTCGATGCCGGGGGTCGACACTTCCAGGATGTAAGCCTCCGAAATCGGGTCGGCCTCTTCCAGGACCGGGCCCATGGCGCGGCTGAGGCGGGCGCAGTCCTCGACATCGGTCGGCACGCCCCCCGCCTTCTCGGCCATCACCTGAAGGTGGGGCCGGCGGCCGCCCGAGACGCGCAGGCGCACGACTTCCATGCCGAGACGGTCCGCAACAGGGCGGATGATATCCAGCAGGCGGTGTTCCTGTTCGGTCAGGGCGATCATGAGAGGCGGGGTAAATCCGGATAAAGAAAAACGGCGGACCCGTTTCCGGACCCGCCGCCGATATATTTCGACTTGGCGGCTAGATAGTCCTGATTGGGCGATCTGTCGAGGGGGTCACTGAGCCAGACGAAAACGGCGGCCAGGAGACCTCGCCGCCGCTTCCTCACCCCTGAAGGGCAAAAGACTTAGAGGACTTTGAGGTCCACAGCCGAGGTCTTGCCGCGGCGTTCGTCCTTGTGCAGTTCATACTGGATCGACTGGTTCTCGGCGAGCGTGCGCAGGCCCGACCGCTCGACCGCGGAAATGTGAACGAAAACGTCCGCACCGCCCTCATCCGGCTTGATGAAGCCGAAGCCCTTTTGGTCGTTGAACCATTTTACTTTTCCGGTTGCCATACTGGCCTTCCTTTGGCGTTCCGGGCCGCGGCAAGCACGGGATGTGCCGTGCCGGTGCCCATCGAAAGCGGAGGAGGGAAAGTCATAGCCGTCGGTCTGACGGGGTCTTGATATTCAGACCGACCGGTTTCGATGCGTGAGATACGCTCATAATCCGCCTGAAATGTCAATGTTATCCACAGGCTCAGGTACGGACCAGATCGTACCAGACTGGGGCACAATCGCCGAGTTTCTTGGTTTCGTAGCGGGTCGTGACATGATCCGCGGGCGGACGGCGCCAGTCATCGGCCCGCTGGGCCCGCCAGTCGAAGCCGCCATTCCCCAGAAACGCGAGCAGCGCCTCATCGGCATAACTGGCGACGTCGGTCGCAAACCGGACCTGTCCGCCGGGCGCAAGGACCCGGTGCAATTCGGCGAGGAAGTCCGGCTGGACCAGCCGCCGCTTCTGCTGGCGCCGTTTCGGCCAGGGATCCGGAAACAGGATGAAGGCCCGCGCGATCGTGCCCGGCGCGAAGGCTTCGAGCAGGCGGCGGGCATCGTCCGGCCACAGACGGACATTGGTGAGGCCCTCGTCCTCGATACCGGCAATCGCCTTGGCGACGCCTTCGACGAACGGCTCGCAGCCGATGAAGCCGATGTCCGGATGGGCCGCTGCCTGGGCCACGAGATGCTCGCCGCCGCCAAAGCCGATCTCCAGCCAGACCGCGCCCGCCGCTGGAAACAGAGACGCCGGCTCCATCCCCTGCCCGGCCGGTTCCGGAACGCGCCAGTGATCGAGGCGCGTCTCGATCAGATGTTGCTGGCGCGGCGACAACGGCCGGCCGCCGGTGCGCCCGAAGGTGCGGATCGGACGGTCCCGGAAACCATCGCTGTCAGGAGTGGTCATGCGGCGCCGGCTCAGTCCTCGCCGGAGCGATTGTCAAACGCCGACGCTGCCGCGCGCACCGTGTTCAGCAGCGACTTGCGCAGCGACAGGTCTTCAATCTTCTGGAAGGCCGAGATCAACTCGAGCATTTCCGGCGTCATCACCGGCGCGTGCGGCTCATCCTGGTCTTCGGCAAACTCGGCCTGTTCGGCTTCGAGGAAATCCTCGGCCCCTTCAAAGAAATAGCTGATCGGAACCCCGAGGACACCGGCAATCTCGTACAGGCGTCCGGCCGACACCCGGTTCACGCCCTTCTCGTATTTCTGGACCTGCTGGAAGGTCAGTTCCAGCAATTCGCCGAGGTGTTCCTGGGTCAGTTTCAGCTCGCGGCGGCGCCAGCGGATGCGCTGTCCGACAACGCGGTCTATCCCGCTCGGCAGTTTGCTGTCCGTCATCGTCCAACTCGTTCGGGCTGCAATGCTTTATGCCACAAGGACTTAGCGCCTCCAGCTCAGGAAGGCCAGCAGCGCAAAGATGCAGAGGCTGAACCAGAACAGCGCCGCGCCGAAGCGCGTCTGGAAGATCGTGGGCGGCGCAGGTTCGGGAATCCGGTCGCGGCCATAGGTCGTCGCCCAGCCCTCGGGCGCCGTTTCGGCGGGGGACGTGCGCAGGGTTTCGCGGCCATAGCCATCGACGATGCCGGACATGCCGCGGTTGGCGGCGCGCACCAGCGGCAGGCCGGTCTCGATCGTGCGGTAGCGGTTCTGGGCATAGTGCTGGGCGGGCCCCATGCCGGCCCCGAACCAGGCATCGTTGGAAATCAGCACGATCCATTGCGCGCGGTCGGCAAGGTTGGCGTCCCGGGTAATCTCCGGGAACAGGCCCTCGTAACAGATCAGCGCGACGAAGGGCGATATGGACACCTGCGACGGAAGCCGGCCCGCGAGGCTCGGACTTCCGGGCTCGCCGGGAGGCCCTGCGCGCGACAGGTCTATCGCCGTGGGCCCGCCGCCGGGGCGGAAACCGGATGCGGCCAGCCGCTGGGTCGTGGTCGGCAGCAGCGAAGCAAACTGGCGGCCGAAGGGAATGAAGTCGACCGCAGCGAGCTCGCCGAACGGCACCAGCCGGTGTTTGTCATAGAGCGCGATCGGGCCGGTCTGGTTGGCGGAGGCGTCGAGGACCGCGAGGCTGTTATAATAGACCGGCGTCTCTTCGGAGAACCATTCATAGCGTGTGGCGCCGACGATCAGCGTCCGTTCGCCGATGTAGGATGAGATGGCGTCGAGCGATTCAGATTCCTGTAGCAGGAACCCGGGAACCGCGCCTTCCGGCCAGACGACGATGTCGCCCGGCTTGCTGTCGGAATAGCCGAGCATGCCGACATACACACCGAGCACCGCGCTGGGCTGGACACGGTCCCAGTCGGCCTGCGGGACGCCCGCGTCCATGATCACCACCTGCTGGTCAGTCATCGGCGAGGGACCGGCAATCCGTTCCGCGCCCCAGGCCCAGCCGAAAGCCAGCGCCACGACGGCGGCGAAGGACGGCGCAAGGCGCAGGGCAAGCC
>JBGTKE010000065.1:0-5942 GCA_041744775.1 Hyphomonas sp.
CGGCCAAAAAACTTGGTTGGTGGCGCGTTAACACTGCAAAATTCGTATGAATTACTTGAACAGGCAATCACGAACACTTGGAGGGGGAGTGACAGCAAAGTGACACGGTTAACGATCGCCGGATTCTGGCACCATTTCGCCAGAAACGAGAGATGAACATTTCGCTCCATCCGCGAGTGACGCGATGCGGACCCCTATGTAGATTGCGTATGCGGAGGCGCATCCGCTACAGAGGCCGAACCGTCCGGATAAGGATGAGCGAGTTTGCAAGTCATCCGCCTTCGGATGGATACTCCCAAAGCGGGAATTTTGTGTAGGTCCGAATGCTTCGCGCGCCAGGCGAGCCGGCCATAGGGGCCTGGCTCGGAAACGAATACGCAATGCGAGCCGAGGATTCAGGTATGGCACACCCGCCTGTGTCCTCCGTTTCAAACTGGCACAAGGGCCGGCATCCACTGACTTCAAGGGGTGATGTCAGCGGAGGTCATTTCTGTCCGTCCATCACATCAGAAATGCTTTTGCCGGCGAGATCACCTGTCTACGGGCGAAGGTTCGCGACGATCTGCGAGGAGCTGTAGAGCGATGGGCTGACCGCGGGGTCCTTGTTCGACAGGAGGACTTCGAGAACCACAACGACTTCCTTCCGGGACACCGTGGTTTCGTTGTCGTAAGCGGGCGGCAGGGGGCGCGCGGTGGAGGTGCAGCCGAGGAGGCCGCAGCTGCGGCTGACGGTATATTCCGGGCGCATGCCTGCGCCGGCGAGGACTTTTTCTTCCGTCGACGCTTCTGCTTCGCGTGAAACGATCTCGAAGGTCGCGAAGCCCTTCTCGAGAGTCAGTTCGGCGGCGCGCAGCAGCGCATAGTCCTGAGCCTTGCCGGCATCCCTTCCGGCCATCCGATACTGGACACGGTAGCGGTCCTTCTCGATGACTTGTTCCGAGTATCCGGTTGCAGAGGTGCCCTTCGCCTCGCGGTAGTGGCTGGTGCTGGCGCAGGCGCCGGCGAACAGAAGTGCAGTGATGACAAGAAATGCAGGTTTCATGGTCAGGATTTCCTTTCAGGTCAGAGCGGATTTCAGGGCTGGTTCCAGCCGGCGTTGATCAGGGCTTCCTCGTCCTCAGGGGCGAGCGGGGCGTCTGCCATCAGAGTATCGAGCAGGGCTTCCACGCTTGCAGCGGCCTGGGCACTCGCCGTGCGGTAAACATCCGGACCGGGATCACCCGCAGGGCCGGTATAGGCCGCCATCATCATCCGCCAGTCCTCTCCAGATTGGCAGGCGACAAGCCGGGAGGTGCCATCCGGCGCCTCGATATCCGCGAGCCGGCACCATCCGCCATCGGATGACGCGAACGAAAACCGCACGCGGCCTTCCTGGCCGTCTCCGAGGGGAACCGGCGTTTCGCTCGGGGATGCGGCGAGCATCCGGCCCAGCGGGCTTTCCGCGATGATCAGGCCGCCGGGATCGATCCCGTCGGAAGGTGCCGGCACCGGACCCGGTACAACGGACTGCCAAGCGAAAAATCCAGCGGCGACGGCGGCGCAGGCGGCCACCGCGCGGTGGTCGTTGAAGAAGCGGCTGAGAGCGCTGCGGGGCCGGAAAGCTGTGACGTTGGACGGCGGGCCGTGGGCGGCAGATCGAAGGGATTCCAGTTGGATGCGGAGCCCGTCACTCATGGGTATACGGTCGATCTCTGCGGCGCGTGCGATGAAATCGGTATTGGCAAGGGCGAGCGCTTCCAGTCGCGCGGCAATCTCAGGGCTGGCCGCGAGCAGGGATTCAAGGGACGCGCGCTCCTCTTCCGGCAGCATGTTGTCGAGATAGGCGCTGAGTTTTTCATCCATCGAGTTCATGGCGGTTCCTTCAGGCTGCGTAGCCGGTGGCGTCGGCCAGCATGGCACGGGCGCGGGCGAGGCGGCTCATCACGGTGCCTACCGGCACTTCAAGAACTTCTGACGCCTCCTTGTAGGAACTGCCACCGACTGCGACGAGCGCCAGCACGTCGCGGTAATTGGGCGGCAAGGCTTCGATGGCCGCTTCAGCCTTGGCCAGCATCATCCGGCCACCGGCCTCGATTTCGGCAGACACGGTATCCGGAGTGGCAAGTTCCAGATCGGGTTGTGCGCCCGTGCGGACCGCTTTGGCGCGCAGGCCGTCGATCCATAGATTGCGGCAGAGGCGGAACATCCAGCGTTTCATATCGGTTCCTTCCGGCGTGCCCTTGGCGAGCACGCGTTCGATGGTGGACTGGACGAGATCGTCGGCATCCACTGCATTGCGGCAGAGCGAGAAAGCGAACCGGCGCACATGCGGCGTCGCGTCCAGGATTGCCAGATGAAGGTCGTTCTTGCTCGCCGTCATACGGTCCGGTCCTCGGCCTGTTCGCAGGATTAACGCCTGGCCTCCCGTTTTATTCCCGCTGGGTGGAAATATTCTTAGCCTTCAACCGTTATTTCTGGGAATACAAAGAAACGGAGTTAAGCCTGTGCGATGGAATCTGACTGCCTCGAGACTGCTTCTCGCTGCTCTTCTGGCGGCGGCGGCGCAGACGGCTGTGGCCCAAGGCCTGCCGGTGGATGTGGGCGGGACAGTCGACAGGCTGCTTGACGAGCAGATTGCCCGCAAGGTCGAGCGCGAAGTCGAAGACAAGGTTAACCGGTCGGTTGACGCGATCGAGCTGCCAGCCCTGCCGCGCGAACTTTCCAGCGGCATTCTCGACACGGTCGATCCTCTTAAAACGCTGGACGGGCTGAAGGCCCTGCCGGGGATCGTGACGGCCTTGCCCGGGCGCGAGGTTCAGATTGTCACTGTCGGCGACTGGCCGGTCATGCGCGATGAATGGGTCCTGCTGGCGAGCGATGAGGAGGTCGCCCGGGTCGAGGCGGCCGGCCTCCGGGTGCTGGAAGACACGCCGATGGAGTCCATTCCGGGCCGCCTCATCGTCGTGTCGGTGGATCCGGACGGGCCGGGAGGAAAACGCGCAGAAGCACTGCTGCGCGAGCTCGGCGCCGAACTCGCCGACCGTAACCATGTTTACTTTCCCGCAGCGCCTGGCGCGTCAGATAAATCCGCCCCGGGCTCCTCCGGGGGTTATGTGGGTCGCGAGGTTTATGCAGCAGTAGGGATGATCGACACGGATGTTGACGAAACGCATCCGGCGCTGAAGGATCTTCCGCTCACGGAGCAAGATTTCGTGACGCATGGAAAGCTGCGTCCGCAATCGCACGGGACGGCCGTCGCCTCGATTCTTGCGAGGGAACTGCGCAGATCCCGGAAGCATCCCCCGGGCGTTCGCGCGGCGTCTGTCTTCTTCCTGTCGGAGGACGGCGCCACCGGCGCAACCACCGCCAGCCTCGTACGCGCGGTCGACTGGATGATCTCGGAAGACGTGGCGGTTATCAATTTCAGCCTGACCGGCCCGCCGAACAAGACGCTGGAGACGATCGTGAAAGCGGGCCAGGAGGCCGGGATCGTGTTTGTTGCGGCCGTCGGCAATGACGGTCCGGCGGCGAGGCCGCTCTATCCTGCTGCCTATCCGGGCGTTGTGGGCGTGACCGCCGTTGACACTGACGGCAAGATCTACCGCTGGGCGAACCGGGGCGATCACATCGCCGTCGCGGCGACCGGCGTACAGGTCGAAATCGCGCGGCCCGGCGGCGGAAGCTTCCTCGATTCCGGCACATCCTTCGCCGCCCCGGTCGTCAGCGCCTGGATGGCCGGGGAACTGGCCGCAGATCGCCGTCGTGACCCGTTCGTCTTGATAGAAGCGGCCGCCCGGCCAGCTTCGAAGACCGGACGGGACGGGACGTTCGGATATGGTATCCTCGCTCCGCCCCGTGCGCGCTAGAACGCGAGCTTGACCTGAACCGTGCCGACGTTCTCGTCGAAATCCGCCGCCGCGACATTCGAGTCCCTCTGGCGATATTCGTAGTTGAGATCGAGGCTCAGTGGGCCGGCCAGCTGGACCTGCATGCCCGCATTCGCGGACGCGGTTTGGTCTTCGCGCGGAACAGGCAGGCCTGCGGCGATGCCTGAATAGTCGCGCGCCTCGAAGTCGGCCCCGAGGCGGAGCTTGAGGTCGCGCCCGTAGAGGCCGGCGCGCTGTATGAAGCGACCCTTCAGCGCGGCATTGTCGTAACTGAATGCTTCGTCATCTGCGTCCGTCTGCCCGCCCTTGCCGCCGAGCACGAGGTAGCGACGCGTGCCGTCAATCAGGAAAAAGGCATCCAGCTGGACTTCTTTCCCGGTGGAGTCGCGCCCCGTTTCGACGTCGAAATCGCGCTCGGTATAGGCGTAAGCGCCCCGCAGGAGCAGGCTGCGCCCGAACAGGTGCGACACATAAGGCGACACTTGCTGGAAGCCCAGATAGCTGTCGCCATCAACGCTGGCCTCGACATAATTGTAAAGCACGCCCGTGGTCGTCGCGCCGAGCTTGTACTCCGCTTCCGCCGACAGCCGATGGGTCTGAAGATTGAAGGCGCTGAAATCCTGATAGCGTGTGTCAGTGAGTTCGTAGCCGCCCCGCAGCGTGAGCTTGCCGGTGGGCTTTACTTCGGCATCGAGCTTGAGGCCGGCAAGGCTGGCGATATCGCCCTGGCGTGTGGTCTGATCAAGGTCGGCCAGGCCGACATCGGAATCAGCAACGAGCCCGGCAGAGAGTTCAGCGGAAAACTTCGCTTTGCTGTCAGGATCGGCAGCAGCCGGCGCAGCAAAGGGCGTGCAAGTCAGCGGCAGGACGGCGCAGGCAATCAGGCGATGGAGGGTCATGACTCTTTGGCTCATGTTTGTGAAACGTTGGTTGAAAGGGCCTGGCGGGCCGGTGTGGGGGGGAAGCAGCCCGCCAGGCGCGCTCCCGGTTACTCGAAGAGGTTTCCGAGAACGTCGTTGGCAATGTCGGTGCGGATCGCGTTGTTGATCTCGCTCGAGATGTCGGCGGCGACTTCAGACGCAACTTCAGCATTGATGTCGCGCGAAATGTCTGCCGACAGCGCACCGGACACTGTTTCGGTCACAGAGCCACTGGCTTCGCCGGCGACAGAGCCAGCAGAGCTGAGGCTGCCCGAGACCTGGCCGGTCGTTTTCGCTGCGACTGACCCGGCGGTGCTTGCTGCGCCCGTGGCTGCCGACTGAGCGGCTGCCGAGGCGTCCGAGGCTTTGCCTTTGGCCGAGGCGGCAGCTCCGGCTGCCTTGGTACGGGCACCAGCGGCGGCGCCTTTGACAGTTTCAGTTCCGTCAGCAGCCGTGTTCTTCGCACCCGTGGCGACGGACTTTCCGGCGGCAACCACGGAGCTTGCAGAACCTGCTGCGGACGCGGCGAGGTCACCTGCGGCGCTGAGGTCTGCATCCGGAGCGTCCAAGCCGCCGCCTTCCGGTGGGTTACCGGGGGCGCTGCTGGACGTGTCGCCGCCCGCGTTATCTTTGGCGGAGACAGAGCCGGATGCGCTGGCCTGGCCGGATGCACGGGCATCAGCCCGCGTGTCCTGAGGCGTTGAACCATCTGCTTTTGCGGATGCGCCAGCCGACACATCCGCGCGGACGTCAGCGTTAGCATTGATCTGGGCGAAGGCAGGGGCCGACAGCGACAATGCTGCGGCCAGGGCCAGAACGGAAACCTTGATGGAACGGTTAAACATAAGTCTCTCCTTTTGCTGACGAGATGCAGGAGAGACGGATGGGGCGGGAAATTATTCCCTGACAGCACAAAGGGGGTGAAGTTGCCCGGTCAACGGCGGCCTTTTCGAGGTTAGTGGCGGCTGATTGGATCCTCAGCTTCGGCGCTGTCGCCGCTTCATCCGTGGCCAAACAAAATCCGCCCCGGGCGGTGAGGCCGGGGCGGATCGTTCTGGAGATCAGGAAACCCTAGACGCCGGCGCGTTCCGGACGGCGCGAGCGGTTACCGCCGCCGCCCTGACCGGGTCCGCGGCGCGAGCCGCCGCCCTGGCCG
>JBGTKE010000066.1:0-2251 GCA_041744775.1 Hyphomonas sp.
GTCGAGCGGATCGAGCGCGGCGGCGAGACCGCCTTGCGCCCAGGCCGAGGAAGCCGCCTGTCCGAGCGTGGACGGTGAGATGACCAGACAATGCCGGGGCGCCAGCTTCAGCGCGAGGAACAGGCCGGCCAGGCCCGCGCCCACGATGAGCACATCGACGTTCGCGCCGGCTTCGGCGCGCACCCGGTGATCTGCGCCCTCGAACATGTCCGTGTCAGGAGATCCCGTCATTCGCGCGGCGGAACTCGACCGGCGCCGTGACGGCGGAGACGAGCGCGCCGAACATGCGCTCATGGCTCTGGATCGTCAGGGTGAAATTGTCCGGCACGTAGTACATCTCGGGCATCTTGGTCTCGATCATTTCCTCGATCGTCGAGCGGATCGAGACCTGGTCGCCGAACCGGCGCGCCTCGCAGGACTGACGCACGACGGAACGGCCCCACATGGTGCACATCTCGACGGCCGTGATCTCGCAGCCATAGAGGCCTTCGTCCGGATGCGGAGAGAGGTTCATCGTGCCGGTCATCACGCACTGGCCTTCGCGGTAGGGTTTTGTCTGGAAGCTCCAGTTGCCCAGCACGTCGGATTTGTCCTTGTCGCCCTTGACGGCGGAGGCTGGGGGCCCGGCCACGAGCGCAAGCAGCAGCAGGCCGAGAACCGGCCTTAGGTAGTTCGACATGGACGCCTCCTCGACTAGGGTCCGGTTGACTTCACTGCTTCGGCCCGCCCTTGGCAAGCCGTCTCGATCATACGTCCGTCAGATCACCATCTCGAGCTCGCGCGGCACCAGGCCCGTCCGGAAGGCCAGTGGCCGCGCCATTTTCGGCAGCGCCAGCATCGCATCCAGCGCCGCTTTCGCGCGCACCCGGATGTCTTCCGGGATCGTCACTTCATGCTGGCCGGTGACCAGGCAGTCATAGATGTTCTCCAGCGTGATGCGTTTCATGTGCGGGCAGAGGTTGCACGGACGGATGAAGTTCACCGCCGGGTTCTCGGCGGCCACATTGTCGCTCATCGAGCATTCGGTCAGCAGCACGACCTTGGCGGGCTGGTTTTCGGCCACATAGGTTGAGAGCGCCGAGGTCGAGCCGGCAAAGTCGGCTTCCTGCAACACGTCCGGCGGGCATTCCGGGTGGGCGAGGATGACGACGCCGGGGTGGGCTTCACGGAGTTGCTTGACGTCCTCGGCCGAAAACAGCTCGTGCACCTCGCAGGCGCCCGGCCAGGTGAGGATTCGGATGCCGGTCTGGGCGGCGACATTTTTCGCCAGGTACTGGTCCGGCACGAGGATCACCGTGTCGGTGTTCCATTCCTTGGCGACGTGTTCGACGACCTGCGCGGCGTTGGAGCTGGTGCAGGTGATGTGGCACTCGGCCTTCACCTCGGCGGTGCAGTTGACGTAGGTGACGATGGGGTAGTCAGGGAACTTCTGTTTGATCAGGCGCACGTCCGCACCGGTGATCGAGGCGGCGAGCGAGCAGCCCGCGCGGGTGTCCGGGATCAGCACGGTCTTTTCGGGCGCGAGGATCTTGGAGGTCTCGGCCATGAAGTGCACGCCGGCCTGCACGATGATGGCCGCGTCCGTCGCCGCGGCCTCGCGGGCAAGCTGCAGCGAGTCGCCGCGGAAATCGCCGACGAGGCTGAAGATATCCGGCGTCATGTAATTATGGGCGAGGATAACCGCGTTCTTGGTGCGCTTCAGCCGGTTGATGCCGGCGACGAGCGGGGCGATCGCGGGCCATTCCATCGGCGTCACGAAATCCGCGACCAGCGGATATAGCGCGTCCGTCTCGGCCTTTACGGCATCATCATAGACGAGGCCGCGCGTTTCGGCGGCGGACTTGCCGCGCAGCGGGGTAGGGGTCGGGCAGCCGGGGCCGGAGTCGATCAGACGTGCCATGGTATCCTCCAGGACCGAGCCATTATGCTCGATTTGAGTATAAGTTAGGCCTGATGATCCGCAATTCAAGGGCCAACGGGGGCCGCTCGCGGAAATCAGGGCTGGTTCGTGACAGCGTCGTTGCTTTTGCGCACTCTGAGCAAAAGCGCCTCTAGCGCAGAACCCGCCCGCAGGCAAGGCAGCGCCACGTTTTGGCCATGATTGGGCAGGGCAAACGCTAACCCTCGGCTTATGCAACAAAATCCGCTCCCTCTCGAAATAATATCCGTAGACGTATCAAGCGCTTGAAAGTTTTCTCCGGAAAACTTGCCCCACACCCCTCCGCGCGAGGTTATACTCAGCTTCACCCCC
>JBGTKE010000067.1:0-3396 GCA_041744775.1 Hyphomonas sp.
GGCGGCAAGAACTTCGGTTTTGCCGCGCTCGTGGTGGTCGGTGACCAGAAGGGCCGCGCCGGCTTCGGCAAGGGCAAGGCCCGCGAAGTTCCGGAAGCGATCCGCAAGGCAACCGAAGAAGCGAAGCGCAACCTCGTCCGCGTGCCGCTTCGTGAAGGCCGCACGCTGCACCATGATGGCTCCGGCCGTCACGGCGCCGGCAAGGTGGTCCTGCGCGCTGCCCCTCCGGGCACGGGCGTGATCGCTGGTGGTCCGATGCGCGCTGTCATGGAAGTGCTCGGCGTCCAGGACGTCGTCGGCAAGTCGATCGGCTCATCCAATCCGTACAACATGGTTCGCGCCACGTTTGATGCCCTCAAGGAGCAGGCAAGCCCGCGTACTGTTGCTTCCAAACGCGGCCTCAAGGTCCAGGACGTCATCGGTCGGCGTACCGACGGTGTGTCCGAAGCCGGCATGGCCGATTCGGCGAACTGAGAAGGCGATTAAACGATGGCTTCCAAAACCCTCACCGTCCGCCAGATCGGCAGCCCGATCGGCCGCAAGCCTGAACAGCGCCAGACGCTGCAGGGCCTCGGCCTGAACAAGCTTGGCCGTAGCAAGGAACTTGTCGACACGCCTGAAGTGCGCGGCATGATCCGCAAGGTCTCCCATCTCGTGGAAGTCGTCGGCGAATAAGGCGCATCCGCGCCTGGCCCTACTTCCAGCATTCGAAAGTCCAGTGTCATGAAACTCAACGATCTCTCCCCCGCTGAAGGCTCCACCAAGAAGCGCATGCGCGTTGGCCGCGGCGTTGGCTCGGGCAAGGGCAAGACAGCTGGCCGCGGCGTGAAAGGCCAGAACGCCCGTTCCGGCGTTGCCGTGAACGGCTTCGAAGGCGGCCAGATGCCGATCTACATGCGGCTTCCGAAACGCGGTTTCACCGCGCCGAGCTCGAAGACGCATGCCTGGGTCAACCTGGGCCGGATCGCGAAAGCGGTTGAAGCCGGCAACCTAGATGCCTCGGATGTGACCGAAGAATCGCTGGTCGCCGCCGGTCTCGTGCGCAATGTCCGCGACGGCGTGCGCCTGCTGGCAAAGGGCGATGCCCCGAAAAAGCTGAAAATCACCGTCACCGGCGCTTCGAAAGCGGCGGTTGAAGCGGTGGAAAAGGCCGGCGGTTCGGTCACGATCACGGGCGCCGTAAAAGACACAGCTGCGGAATAATCCGGGGGTTTTACTTAACGCCCCTTCACAAACCATACCTCGCCGCCGATCTTTGGCGGCGAACGTCTTTCAGGGAGGCTCGTGCAGCCGATGGCGAACGCTACGGAACAGATGGCCCGGAATCTCAATTTCGGAACGTTTGCGAAGGCCAAGGACCTGCAGGCGCGGATTCTGTTCACGCTCGGGATTCTCGTTCTCTACCGGCTGGGAACGTTCATCCCGATCCCGGGCCTGGATCCGGCCCAGTATGCCAACCTGTTCCAAAGCCAGGCCGGGGGCATGCTCGGATCGATGAACCTATTCGCCGGCGGCGCTGTCGAGCGGATGGGCATCTTCGCGCTCAACGTCATGCCCTACATCACGGCTTCGATCATCATCCAGATGATGACCTCGGCCTCTCCGACCCTTGAAAAGCTCAAGAAGGAAGGCGAATCCGGCCGCAAGCAGATCAACCAGTATACGCGCTACCTGACGCTGGTGTTCGCGTTCGTGCAGTCCTTTGCCATTGCCGGCGGACTTGCCGCGGTTCGGCTGGAGGGCATTTCGTCCTGGTTCTTCATCCTCACCGGAGTGGTCACGCTGACCGGCGGCACGATGCTGCTGATGTGGATGGGCGAGCAGATCACGGCTCGGGGCATCGGCAACGGTATCTCGCTGATCATCTTTGCCGGCATCGTCGCCGAACTGCCCCGTGCGATCTACAACCTGGTGGCGCAGGCGCGCACGACCTCGGTGGATATCGGCTTTGTCCTGGCCATCATCGTGATGGTGATCGCGCTGATCGTGTTCATCGTGTTCATCGAGCGCTCGCAGCGCCGGCTGATCATCCACTATCCGAAGCGGCAGCAGGCGCAGGGCTTTGCCCAGGGCCAGCGCAGCTTCCTGCCGCTCAAGATCAACACCGCCGGCGTTATCCCGGCCATCTTCGCCACAGCCCTGCTGATGCTGCCCATGACAGCGGTCGGCTTCCTCGGCGCCGGTGCGGCCGCCGACCCGAGCGCCGCGACCGGGGTCCTGGGATGGCTGGCGGCACACTTCTCGCCCGGTTCCTGGACCTACATTGCCACTTATGCGCTGTTGGTTGCGTTCTTCGCGTTCTTCTACACGTCGATCATGTTCAATCCGCAGGAGACGGCCGACAATCTGCGCAAGTATGGCGGCTTCATTCCGGGCATCCGGCCGGGCTCGAATACCGCCGCCTATATCGATTACGTGCTGACCCGCCTGACCACCATCGGTTCGCTCTACCTCGTCTTTATCTGTATCCTGCCCGAACTCCTGCGCCGCTACTTTCCGCAGATCCCGTTCTATATCGGGGGGACGTCCCTGCTGATCGTCGTTTCGGTCACGATGGACACCGTCACGCAGATTCAGTCGCACTTGATCGCTCACCAGTATGAGGGGATGATCAAGAAATCGAAGCTCGGGGGCAAGCGTAAGTGAACTTAATCCTGTTTGGGCCGCCTGCGGCCGGCAAGGGCACTCAGGCCAAGCGGCTGGTCGAACAGCGCGGTTTCATCCAACTCTCCACCGGCGACATGCTGCGCGCGGCCCGGGCGTCCGGCTCGGACCTCGGCAAACGCGTCGCACGGATCATGGACGAAGGGGGCCTCGTGTCCGACCAGATCGTGATCGACCTGATCGACGAGCAGCTTGCGACCCATACCGGTGCGCCGGGCTTCATCTTTGACGGCTTCCCCCGGACCATCGGACAGGCCGAAGCTCTCGACAGCCTGCTGCAGACGCGGGGGCAGCAGGTCGACATGGTGATCCGGATGCGGGTGGATGATGAGCGTCTCCTGGCCCGTGTCACCAAGCGTTTCGAGGATCAGGGGAGGGCGGACGACAATCCGGCCACTTTCTCCCGCAGACTCGAGCGTTATTACGAAGATACGGCCCCGCTGGTGCCGCTTTATGCGGAACGCGGCGTTCTCGTTGAAGTCGACGGGATGGACACGATCGAAGCCGTTGCCACATCGATTGATGCGGCCCTGAAACAATCAGCCTGAACCGCACAGTTCTTCTGTTGACGGGCGAAAAAGCGGGGCTATAAGCCTCGTTTCTTAGCTTCAGGCTTAACCGCCGGTGCGCGCGACGGGTAATTTGCCCGGCTGGCGCGCATTTCATGTTTGAACAACCCGCTTGAGGAGAAACGGCTTTGGCCCGTATTGCAGGCGTCAATATCCCGACGAA
>JBGTKE010000068.1:0-5705 GCA_041744775.1 Hyphomonas sp.
GACGGCGCTGGATGGCGCCGGGCGTCGCCGAGAAGCGCGGCGCAGGCGCGGGCTGCACCACGCCTTCGACATCCACAAAGGTCTGGCGATCCGTATTGTGCTTGTATTTCGGCGCCTCGGTCATCGACAGGACCGGCGCAAAGCAGATGTCCGTCGCCTCCATGATCGCGCACCATTCATCGCGCGTCTTGGTCCTGAACACGGTCGTCAGCTTGGCCTTGAGGTCCGGCCACTTCGACTTGTCCATCTGGGCGTCCCACTCCGCCCCCGAGAGCCCCGCCTTCTCGCGCAGCAGCGCGTAGAACTGCGGCTCGATGGCACCTATAGCGACCCATTTGCCGTCTTTCGTCTCATAGGTGTCATAGAAGTGCGCGCCGCCATCGAGCAGGTTGGCTTCGCGGTCATCCGTCCAGACGCCCATGGCCTTCATACCGTAGAACATGGTCGCGAGGCTCGCGGCGCCGTCGGACATGGCCACGTCGACCACCTGCCCCTTGCCGCCATTCTTGACACTGAGGATGCCGGCCAGAAGGCCCATGGCGAGGTAGAGTGCGCCGCCACCATAGTCGCCGATGAGGTTCAGCGGCGGGCGCGGACGGCCATCACCGTCTCCCATCGCATGCAGAGCGCCGGTGATCGCGATATAGTTGAGGTCATGGCCTGCTGACTGCGACAGCGCGCCAGTCTGGCCCCAGCCGGTCATCCGGCCATAGACGAGTTTCGGATTGCGCTTCAGCACCTCGTCCGGCCCGAGTCCGTTGCGCTCCATGACGCCCGGGCGGAATCCCTCGATCAGGCCATCGGCCTTCTCCAGCAGCTTCATCGCCACTTCCACGTCCGTCGGATCCTTGAGGTTCAGGCCGATTGAGCGGCGCCCCCGGCTCATGACATCTGCCGCGCGCCCCGGACGGCCATCACCCGGGCGGTCGATTCGCACCACGTCCGCGCCGAGGTCCGACAGCAGCATGCCGCAGAATGGCCCGGGGCCGATGCCTGCAAATTCTACGATCCTGACGCCTGATAGCGGTCCCTGGCCCATTTATAGCTTCCAATACTTGCTGTGTTCGTGGCTGAGTTAGCCGAACTTTAAGTGTCGGGACCGCAAAAGGAAGGGGTGCCGCCGCGTCGCGGGCGGACCTGTATTGGCGCGTTTTGCATGTCCGACCTCTCCTTCTCCGATCCCCCCATCGAAATCGCGGCAGCGAGTCCGCGCCTCGAACTGATCATGGCGCGCCTGAAGGCCAGCGGGATGCGGCCCTATCCGGCGAGCGATCCGATCGATTTCAGCGCCCCGGACCCGGTCCTGATCGATATCTCGACCACCCGGGGGGATGTCCTGCGCGCCCTGTCGCGTGCCGCCATGGTCCAGGTGCACCGCCAGGTGGTGCTGGTCGACACGCAAAATCTCCAGCTGCCAACCTCAGGCGAAGCCGTGATCGTGCGCCGCGACGAAGACCTCGGCGCCCTGAAGAGTCGCCTGATGGCGATCGCCCGCAGGTCCATCCGCCTGCGCGAAGCGGAAATCCGGCGCGAGACCGCCAGCGCCCTTGGCCTCCGCATCGCGCCTGCAGATCTCGATGCCGTCCCGTCGCTCCTCTACATCGGCGCCGGTTCACCCCTGTTCCTGTCCTTGCAAGGCCCGCTCAAGCAGCGCGGGATCGAGGTCGCCGCTGCCATCAGCCGCGACACCGCCCTGCGCTATATGGCGGAACACCGGTTTGCTGCCACCCTCGTCGATCTCGACTCCTTCGAAGCTGGCGACAATTCCACCACGCGCTGGATCACCGAACAGAACGAGCTGGGCGCCTTGCCAATGATGGCGCTGACCCATCCCGAAGCACCGCTCAATGATCGTCAGACAACGGTCATTTCCATGGCAACCGAAGTCATCGACACCAACGGCCAACTTCCCCAGATGGTGACATTGATCGAGACCGCCTGCCGCCGTTTGACTGCCCTGGCGCCGGTCATGCCTCGTCCCGCCCATGCCTCGGTCCTGTCAGACTACACAACCGGCCTGTTCAGCCGACACTTCCTCGAAGTGCATATCAAACGCCAGATGGAGGTTGCCACCCAGCACGCCGAGCCACTCTGTGTACTGACTTTCCAACTGGACCCACCAGCCGCCATCTCGATCCCCGCGCAGATGGAGTTCGCAGACATCCTTCGCGCCTCGATCCGGGAGTCCGACTGCCCGGCGCTCCTTTCGCCCGGAACCTTCGCGATCACGCTTCCCGCCACACCTTTCCGAGGCGGCGTGCGCATGGCGGAACGCATTTCAGACTTCGCCGCGCAAAACGCGCCGCTGGTGCGCACCCAGTTTGGTTGGCGCGTTGTCGAACGGCGCGCCTACCACACCGCTCAGGTGTTGCTCGGCGCCGGCACCATGGGGCACCTGACCCGTCCCCGATTTGCGGCCTGACGCCTAGTCGTCTTTGAGGAAGCCGGACGAGAGCTTCTTTCCCCACTTATCCTCCGGCTCTGCGGGACGACGCTGCGCCATCTTGGCCACTGCGTCCGCGGCTTCCGCCGAAGCGAGGCCGCAGGCCGCTTCCAGCTCCTTGAGGAACGCTTTCACCAGCGGAATGCGCCGTTCCGGCGCGCCGCTGAGGCCGGAATGTACGAGCTTGGAATCCGGGCGCAGCTTCAGCTGGTTGGGACGTGAGCGGACAATCTCCATCAGGCGCTGTGGGTCCATGATCGTGTCGGGACGGAAGGCGAGCACCGCGCCCTTCTCGCCGGCATCCAGCTTGGAAATCCCCAGCGTGCGGCACTGAACCTTGATCGCCATGACATCGAGAAGCTGGCGCGTTTCATCCGGCAACGGACCAAACCGGTCGATCAGCTCGGCCGCAAAGGCCTCGCGGTCCTGCGCGGTGGTGATGTCAGACAGGCGCCGGTACAGCGACAGGCGCACGTTCAGGTCTTCGACATAGCCATCGGGAATGAGCACGGCCACGCCGAGATTGATCTGCGGCGACCAGTCGTCGGCCACGTCTTCCTCGTCCTTCGCGCCGGCCCTCAGCGCCTTCACGGCATCTTCCAGCATCGACTGGTAAAGTTCGACGCCGACCTCCTTCACCTGGCCGGACTGCTGGTCGCCAAGCAGGTTGCCCGCCCCGCGCATGTCGAGATCATGGCTCGCCAGCTGGAAACCCGCGCCGAGCGAGTCGAGCGACTGCAACACCTTCAGCCGCTTCTCCGCTGTCTCGGTGATCACCTTGTCGCGCGGCGTCGTGAAGTAAGCATAGGCGCGCAGTTTCGAACGGCCCACGCGGCCCCTGAGCTGGTAAAGCTGCGCCAGGCCGAACATGTCGGCGCGGTGGATGATCAGCGTATTGGCGCGCGGAATGTCGAGGCCGCTTTCGACGATGGTGGTCGAGAGAAGCACATCATACTTGCCGTCATAGAAGGCGGTCATGATGTCCTCGAGTTCGCCTGCCGCCATCTGCCCATGCGCGACGATGAACGAGACCTCCGGCACATTGAGGCGCAGAAAGCTCTCGATCTTGTCGAGATCCTGGATGCGCGGCGCGACGAAGAAAGCCTGCCCGCCGCGATACTTCTCGCGCAACAATGCTTCGCGCAGCGTGACGGTGTCTTCTTCCGTGATGTAGGTGCGCACCGACAGACGGTCGACCGGCGGCGTCGCGATGATCGACAGATCGCGGATGCCGGTCAGCGCCATTTGCAACGTACGCGGAATGGGCGTCGCCGACAGCGTCAGGACGTGCACGTCGGATTTCAGCTCCTTCAGCCGCTCCTTGTGCTTCACGCCGAAGCGCTGCTCCTCGTCCACGATCATGATGCCGAGCCGCTTGAACTCGATCTCCCTGGTCAGCAGTGCATGCGTGCCGACGACCACATCGACACTCCCGTCCGCCAGGCCCGCCCGCACTTCGGCGGCCTCCCGTGCACCGACGAAGCGCGACAGCGGACGAACGACCAGCGGCCATCCGGCAAAGCGTTCCTCGAACGTCTTGTAATGCTGGCGTGCGAGCAGCGTCGTCGGCGCAATCACCGCCACCTGACGCCCGCTCATCGCCGCCACGAAAGCCGCGCGTAAGGCTACCTCGGTTTTGCCGAAACCCACATCGCCGCAGACGAGCCGGTCCATCGGCTTGCCCGAGGCGAGATCGCCCAGCACATCTTCGATGGCCGAAAGCTGGTCTTCGGTTTCCTCGTACGGGAAACGTGCCGCGAATTCCTCGTAGAATCCCTGTCCCGTAGAAATCGCATCGGCGCGCCGAAGCTCGCGCGCGGCGGCAATCGCCATGAGTTCGGCGGCCATCTCGAGGATACGCTTCTTGGCCTTTGCCTTGCGCGTCTGCCAGCCGGCCCCGCCCAGCCGGTCGAGATTGCCTTCCGCGTCCTCCGAGCCGTAGCGGCTGATCAGGTCGATGTTCTCCACAGGGAGGAAAATCATGTCCCCCCCGGCATATTCCAGCTGCAGGCAGTCATGGGGCGCGCCGGTCAGCTCCAGCGTGCGCAGGCCCACATACCGCCCGACACCGTGATCGACGTGCACGACAAGATCGCCCGCCGTCAGCGCCGTCGCATCGGTGATGAAGCTCGCGGTCTTGCGCTTGCGGCGCGGCGCGGCGAGCCGGTCGCCCAGCACGTCCGCTTCCGAGATCATCGCAACGCCCGGCAGCGAGAAACCTGCCTCGATCGGCACCTCCGCGACCGTGAAATCCGTCTTCTTTGCCGCTTCCAGCGTGTGCACCTGCGCAAGGCCCGTCAGCCCGTGATCGCCCAGCACGTTGATCAGGCGGTCGGCCGATCCGGTCGACCAGGCCGCAAACACGACCGGCTTGCCGCTGGCATAGAGCGCCTTGGCGTGGTCGATCACCGTCTCGAAAATGTTGACGTCCGTACGCAGACGTTCCGGCGCAAAGTCCCGGCCCCGGCGCCCACCCATGTCGAAGGCATTCGAGGTCGGCTCGCTGGCGCTGAAGCGCACGAGCGCGCGGTCCGAAAGCCGCTTATCCAGTTCGTCGATCGTCAGGTAAAGCCGTTCCGGCGGGAGCACCTTGGCCGTGCGGATATCGCCGCCGCCGGCATCAAGGCGCGCCATGTGATAGTCGCTCGCCTGCGTCAGGCGCTCATGCGCCGCTTCGGTCGATAGCGCACTCAGGCCCCACAGTCCGCCCTCGTCGACATAGTCGAAAAGTGTATCGAGATCATCGTGGAACAGTGGCAGCCAGGCCTCGACGCCTTGCCGGCGGATCGAGGCACGCGCCGCCTCATACATCAGGTCGCCCGACGGCGGCCCGAACGTATCAAGGAACCGGTCACGAAACCCGCTGAGCACCTTCTCGTCGAACAGGATCTCGCTGACCGGCGCGAAGGTCACGCCTTCGGCTGCACCCGTCGAGCGCTGAGATTCGGTGTCGAACGTCCGCAGCGTCTCGACCACATCGCCGAAAAAATCGAGCCGGTAAGGCTCGAGCGCCGTGGGCGGAAAGATGTCGATGATCCCGCCGCGGATCGCATACTCGCCCTGCTCGCGCACGGTGCTGGAGCGCACATAGCCGTTGAAGGCGAGATATTCGGTGAGGTCTGCCGCCTTCACCGTCTGCCCCTTGCGGATCGAGAATGACGACCGGCGCAGCGTCGCAATCGGCGGCACGCGCTGCACCAGCGACCCCGCCGTCGTCACCACCAGCAACGGCCCCTGCGCCGCCTCATACCGCGCGATCCGC
>JBGTKE010000069.1:0-4513 GCA_041744775.1 Hyphomonas sp.
GACAAGCCGGCGCGCGGCGGAGCCAGAAGTAACCCAGTGCATCGAATAATCCTCCCCCGGTTCTCAATAGCCTATAAAATCATAGGCTGGGAAGGCAAAAGGATCATGCGGCGTCAGCCCCTTGGAGGCCCGCGGATTGTCGTAATTGCCGGTCAGGATTTCGTAGTGCAAGTGCGGCGCCTCGGCATTGCCGGTCGCCCCCATCTGGCCGACGGGCCAGCCGAACCCGATGGTGGAGCCGAGCTGGATCCCGGGATCGAAACTGTCGAGGTGGGCGTAGCGCGTATAGACGCCCTTGCCATGGTCGATCAGGACCTGAAGTCCGTAGCCGGAGGAATTGCGCACCTCGATCACCCGGCCGGGCGCCGCTGCGTAGATGGTCCCGGGCGGCCGGCTTGTCAGGTCAATACCTTCGTGCAGCCGGCTCAGGCGCGCACCGAAGCCGGACGAGAGGCAGACATCATTGACCGGCGCGGTGACGAGTACGACCTGCCCCACGACGATCACCGGCTTATAGTCCAGTATCCAAAGCTCACCGTCCGCTGGCGGACCATTCGTGACCCCCATGCCGGCGCAGACCCTGAGGAAAGCATTCGGTTGAAACGGGCCTTGCGGCGGGTTGCGGATATCGCCCGGCGGGCCATAGTCCACCGGCGGGCCGTAGACGATGATCGGCACGGGCGGCGACGCACACGCGCCCAGCACCATCACCGCCAGTAACAGCCCCCAATGATGAACGCTCACGCGCTGACCTTCGCGCGCCGGGCGCCGCGCTCGAGTTCCTTCAGGAGGTCCTTGCAATAGGCGTTGAAGTCGACCTGCATCCGGTGGCGGGGGCTGTCGTAGAAGTGGCCGAGATGGGCTTCCTCGTCGGCCTTGGTGATCCGGTTCATTTCATCCGCAGGCGGAAAGGCGTAGGCGCCGGTAAGCGCCGCGCCGACGAGTTTCGATTGCTGTTCGGCAAAGTTCACCAGGGTCGGCAGGGGCTGGGCGAGGCCGAGGAAGAAAAGGCGCTCGCGGCCGGGCTTCACCATCCGCTTGTAGAGGGGGAAAACGTTGTCTTTCGGGGTGAGTTCGTCCTGTTTGAAGAAGGGGAAGGTCGTATTGTAGCCGGTCGCCCAGATGATGGCGTCGACCTTCTCGCGGCTGCCGTCGGTGAACACGACATGGTCTCCGTCGAGGCGGTCGATGCCGGGCTTCGGGATGATGTCGCCGCAGCCGACACGGGTCAGGAATTCTCCGGAGACGGACGGGTGACCGTCGAGCGGGTCGTGGTCTGGCTTCGGCAAGCCGTAGTCTTCCATGTTGCCGATGGTCTTCCTGATCTTCGCCTTCGCCAGCGACCGGCCAAGCTTTGGCGGCAGCCAGGCCGGCAGCACGGCCTTGTCGGCCGGGGTGCCGTCGATGTATTTCGGCAGCACCCAGACGCCGCGGCGCATCGAGATGAACAACTTCTCGGCGAGCGGGCGCTGGGAGAGTTCGGACGAGATATCCATCGCCGAGTTGCCGGCGCCGACGATCATCACGCGCTTGCCCCGGAAATCATACGGCGCGAAGGGGTCGCGGTAGTGGTGCGAGTGGACCTGGTAGCCATCGAACGTGCCTGGATATTCCGGCATCCGCGCGTCCCAGTGGTGGCCGTTGGCGACGCAGACGGCGTCATACTCGCGCGTCTCGCCGGTCGACAGTTGGACGCGGTATCGCCCGCCCGGAAGGTCCGATACATCCTCGACGGAGGTGTTGAACGTGATCGTCTCGCGCAGACCGAAATGATCGACATAGTCGTTGAAATACTGGAGCAGCTGGGCGTGGTGCGGAAAATCCGGCCAGTCCGCTGGAACGGGATAGTCCTCGAAGGCGAGGCGCCATTTGGACGTGTCGATGTGCAAGGACTGGTAGCAGGACGAGACCCCGTTCGGGTTGTTGTAATACCAGTTGCCGCCGACATTGTCGGATTTCTCGAAACAATCATAGGCCAGTCCGAGATCCTTGAGGCGTTTCGCCATCGTGAATCCCGAACATCCTGCCCCGATGATGCAGGTTTTCGGCTTTGCCGCTGCGTCAAAGGCCATGGCCGTCTCTCCTTACCTTGCGCGAACCCGTTTCCATGAGTCCGCCGCGATGTTATCCGGCTTCAGGTGGGCGTCAAACATGGAAAGCGGGCCGGACTGCATGAGCGACAAGCCGAAAGAGCAATATGACATTGCGGCCATCATGAACGAGAACATCAACGTGATGCGGGATGTCGTGCCCTGGGCCAATGAGACAAGTTTCCGGGTCACGAAGGTCGAAAAGGGCCATGTCTTCGGCGTCCAGCCCTGGGCGGAGCATCTCGTCGGGGATCCGGAAACCGGCATCATCCATGGCGGCGTGATCACGACCTTTCTCGACAACCTGTGCGGCATGGCCTGCACTGCGGCGATGACAGAGATGCGCTTCGTGGCGACGATCGACCTGCGCATCGATTACATGCGCCCGGCCGACAAGCGCCGCGACATCATCGGCGAAGCGGAATGCTACCACCTGACGCGCTCGGTCTGTTTCACGCGGGCCTGGGCCTATCACGAAACGCGCGACAAGCTGATCGCCACGGCGGCGGGGACTTTTGCGATCAACAAGGCGCGCCTCGGCGGGAGCACGACATGAACCCGCAGCTGACCAATCCGAGGGCGGACGAAATCGACGCCATCCTGAAACGTATCCCGTTTGCGCAGACGCTCGGCATGCGCTGCGAGGTGCTCGGCGACGAGATGACCGCGATCCTGCCCTTCCAGGAAAAGCTGATCGGCAATATCGCCATCCGCGCGCTGCATGGCGGGGCGATTGCCTCCTTCCTGGAACTGACGGCCATGCTGCAGGTCTTCCTCGTCTCCGACATGCCGCGCCCGCCGAAGCCGATCAACCTGACCATCGATTACCTGCGGCAGGGGCATGCAAAGGATCTCTATGCGCGGGCCTATGTGCTGAAGATGGGGCGGCGGATGGCTTCGGTGCGGGCGGAAGCCTGGCAGGAGAACCGCGCCGAGCCGGTGACGGCACTGATGGCGCATTTCCTGGTGGCGGGGGAGTAGGGGGCCGAGCTCTCTGCCTCCAGACCCTCACCTCCCACCGCCTTTGGTGGCGGGCCCTCCTCTCCCGGAGGGAGAGGGGTTAAGGGGCGCTCGCGGAGGTGAGGGTCTTGCTTGCAGCCGCCAGGGCCGGACCGCCAGGGCCGTCCGGATACGGATCGTCCGCCTCCGCAGGTCAGTCGCCATTCCGCCCGATGCAAGTGTTTGTTCTGCTTGGCTTTCTGGGTCCCTGTCTTCGCCTTCGGCGAAACCGGGATTCGTTTCGGGAATGGGGTCAGGGGCGCGGAAACGTTGGCACAAGTCAGAACTTGTGCATCTATTCCACGGGCGGAAAGGCCCGTGCGACACGCTGGTTCCATTCGTAGAGGGCGGGCCAGTTGTCGCCTTCGTTCGGCATCAGGCCGAGGCGGACAATGACGAGGTCGCGGCTGGGCACGACCCAGATCGTCTGGCCTTCATGGCCGCCGGCGTGGAAGGCGTCGCGCGGCTCGGAGTCGGCATTCTGATTGTGCGTGAGCGGACCTTCGGGCGGGATGATCCACCAGCCGGCACCATAGACATTCGTATTGGACGCCGGGCCGGGCGCGCGGGCGAAGTCGACCCAGCCTTCGGGCAGGAGGCGTTCGCCCTCCCAGACGCCGTCCCGGAGATAGAGATAGCCGAACTTCGCAAAATCCTGCGCGCTGGCCCAGACGAGCGAGCCGCCGAGATAGGTGCCCCTGGCGTCGAATTCGACCGCGGCCTTCATGCCAAGCGGCGCAAAGAAATTCTCCCGAAACCAGCTTTCCGTCTGCTGTTCGCGTTGGCCCGGGCTCCAGTCGATACGCGTCATCGCCGCGGCGGCAAGTCGCGCGGTCTCTATCTCACCCTGCAGAGCGCCGCCGATCAGATGGAAGGCGGGCGTCGAATAATTCCAGTACGTCCCCGGCTCATGCACCAGCGGGAACGCCTTTTCGTTATAGGCCACGGCGTCAAATCGTCCGTCCCCGTACATCAGCTGGACGACATCATTCTTCGTCGGGTCCGGGTCGCCGTCCAGCTCATGATAGTCCTGCCCGTCGATGGCCTGCATCCATTGGCGCCAGGTGATGTCGCGGCGCTTGTCCCCCGCCTTGAAGGGCGAAGGCATCGGCGTGTCGATGTCCGCGATCAGGCCAAGCCGGACCGCGCGGCCGACGAGTGCCTGCGTGATCGATTTCGCCATGCTCCAGGAAATCTGTTTCGTGTCCGGGGTGAAGTGCTCGGCGTAAGCTTCCGCGACCAGCTTGCCGCGCCAGATGATGACGAGACCGCGCGTCTGGCCCATCGTATCGCTGACGCGCTTGCCCATCGCTTCGTCGACGAGGGCCTCAACGGCGGCCTTCGAATCCGGCGGCAACTCGCCCGTTTGCCAACCCGAAGTCGGCCAGGCGAGGCCGGCCGGTTGCGGCGCCAGGGGCGTAAGG
>JBGTKE010000070.1:0-4435 GCA_041744775.1 Hyphomonas sp.
AGCCGCGTACGTCCGTCACCGGCCGCACCGCGCCGCTGCGCAGCGGGAACAACGCCGCGACGGCGCTCTCCCCCGGCAGGCGCACCGCCTCCACAAACGCATTTCCGCTCAGCAGCAGTTCCGAAAACACCGCCTCAAGGAATCCCGCCGGTGCCATTTCGGGCCCCGGATTGCGCAGCAACGCCGCCGCCCCCGCATGCGCTGTTTTCAGCGGAATCGACGCGGCAGCTTCGGCCACCATCCGCACGCAGCGGTAGGCGACGGCATTGCGCAGGTAGCCGTCCCGGATCAGCGCCCCGGCATCGCGCGCGCCCCAGTTTGCGGCGCGCGGCTCACTCAGCAGCGCCAGCGGCCAGGCTGTCTTCGCTTCGCGCGCCGGGTTTCCAAAAGGCCATGTCCATTTCATCTCGGGGTCTGCTCGCTCTGGCTGTCTTGACGGCCATGAAGCTAACCCCGGCGCATACCCCACCGGATTGGAACGGGCTGTTTCGGGCCGACTATTTCGCGATGCTTTGAATCAGTAAGAGATTTTTTTTGAGTCTCCCCCATGAAATGTAGGCACAAGTGGTTTTCTTGCGCCTACAAATCTGCCATCACCCGCAGGCAAGAACGGACTAGACCGAAAGAGAGAAACTCCATGTCGGCCCGCGTTATCTCGATTGCCAACTCCAAAGGGGGGGTCGGCAAGACCACCACTTGTGTCAGCCTCGCCGAAGCCTTTGCCGCATCCGGCATGCGCACGCTGGTGATTGACCTCGACACCCAGGCGAACGCCTCGCTGCTCATCTTCGGCCATGCCGGCGACGAGCACCTGTTCCAGGCGATCAACGATTACGCCACGATCTCGGACTGGTTGCTGGAGAATTTCTTCGCCGGCGAACAGCGCCGCCTGTCGGAATTCATCGTCACCAATGCCAGCGACGTCACCTTCAAGGGCAAGCCGCTTCCGCTGGACCTGATCCCCTCCTCGCCCCGCCTGCGCAAGACCGAACGGGAACTGATCTACGAACTCACCGCCAAGGGCTACGCGATGGAGGCCCTCCAGAACCAGGTCGGCAAGCGCCTGCGCGACGACCTGAACCTGCTGAAGGCCGAATACGACGTCATCCTCTTCGATTGCCCTCCCGGCATCTCGGTGATGACCGAAACCGTCCTTGCCGCCAGCCACCTGATCGTCGTGCCGACGATCCCGGATTTCATGTCCACCCTGGGTCTCGACCTTTTCACCGGTGACATCATGAAGAATCTGCGTAACCGGGATATCGTCACGCTGCCCGTCGTGCTCGCCACGCGCTTCGACAATACGGCTCACCAGCAGGTCGTGCTCGGCGCCATGCGGGATGCGGCGAATGCCAAGGAAACCGAATTCGCGATGTTCAAGACCGTCATCCCGCTGAAGTCCGGCTTCGCCTCGAACCCCATCGAACTCGGCCCTGATCCGACCCTGCAGGCCAAATGGCCGGGCGACGCCCTCGGCATCGTCGAGCAGCTGCTCGTGGAAGTCCGGGAGAAGCTCGTATGAGCTTTGGCGGCGGCCCCACAGGTTTCCATGCCCTCAAGGCGCTGGTCGACTCGCAGGCAGATTTCCGCGCCGTCGCCGACAAGGACTGGGCCGCTGCCGCCGGCCTCATCGTCAAGAAACTTCTGATCGCCGCCGGTCAAACAGCCGAAAGCCTGATCGCCCTGCGCGCCGCGGTCGGCGAAGACATCTTCGAAACCCAGCTGAAATCGCTCACGCACCACCAGGCGAAGCTCCTCGCCAGACGCCTCGACAAATCCGTCCCGGACTTCGACGTCTCCTCCGCCGGCGCCGCCATCGCCCACGTCCGCACGCTGCTGGCCCCGGCGCCCGTAGCCGAAGAACAACTGCCGGAACCGGAACCCGCCGAATCTGATCCGTCCACGGACGAACCCGCGACCGTCACGGAAACGCCAGCCGACGACACGCCGCCCTCGCCCCCCACCGGACCCAACGCCTATTTCGGCCGCAAATCCTTCCGCACGGGCTGATCCCTTACCCCGCTCAGGCATGGACCGGGAGAGGCAATTCCCTAACTTAGTTCTTGCGCCTGGCTACCCTTCGATCAGCTTCGCCCGCAAATCCGCCTGCAAGGCGGCATCAATCTGCAGCACGTCCACCAGGTACCCGTCCAGCGAGCCTGCCTGCGCATTGATCGCACCGAACGCCTTGTCGAGATACTTCAGATGCACCCCCATGAACGGGCGGTAGACTTCCGCCGGCAGGTCCTTGCCGATCATCTGGTTGAAATAGGCCGCCGCCTCCGGCAGCCGCTGGTTCACGCCGACGGCCTCGTTGGTCAGATCATAGTCGGCGCGCAGATCCGCTTCCGACACACCCAGAATGTGATGCGTCAGCGCGCAGAGAATCCCCGTGCGATCTTTCCCCGCCGCGCAGTTCACCAGCCCCGCCGCCTCGCCCGGCGCCTCGGCGAGGTGCACGAACCAGTCGCGGAACAACGCCTGGTGGTGCGCCTTGAACGGCGCCAGCTCGTAATATTCCGACATCCAGGCATCCGCGGCCTCGGCGTCCACGGTCACCTGCGACAGGAACCGCATGTGCGGCGCCTCGCTCTCGCGCCCGCCATCATGGGTGATCACCACCGGCGCCGCGAACCGGCTCTTCTGCTTCTCGCGCTCATCCGGCCGGCGCAGGTCCGCCTGCACATGGATGCCGAGCGCGTCCATCTTCGCCAGCTCGTCCTCGCTCGCCTCGGCATGGTGCCCGGACCGGTACAGCCGCCCCATCCGCACCCGCCCGCCAAACCGGCTCTCATAGCCACCAAAGTCCCGGAAATTGCGGATCGTCTCGAAGGCCAGCAGGCGGGGTCGTGCATGTGTCATGCCCCGCACGTAATTCGCCCCCTCGCCCGCGTCCAGTGACAATGGCGTGTCACCTTGCGGCAGGCAGCCTCTTGCCCCTCCGCCCGAAACTTCCGAAACTCCCTCCATGCCCCTGCCCGCTCCCGACCGTCTCGAGGCCATCGCCCGCACCGTCCACGAAGCCCTGCGCGGCTGGGCTGCGGCGCATGGCCAGCACGACATCCCCGCCTGGGACGACGCGCCGGACTGGATGCACGCCTCCACCCGCGAGAGCGTCGTCCACGCTCTCGAACAGCTCGCACCGAACGGGCGCACGCAGCACGAACAATGGCTCGCCCAGAAAGCCCGCGACGGCTGGACCCACGGCCCGGTCAAGGACGCCGCCGCCAGAACCCATCCGTTGATGGTCCCCTACGATCAGCTACCCGACTGGGAGCGCCGCAAGGACGCCCTGATCAACGCGCTCGCCCGCGCGCTGGCCTGACGCGCGGCTTCAGGCGGCGGCTTTCTTCCCGCGTTTCGGTTTTGGCGGCGCCCAGGTGATGTCCGCGTTGCCATACGGCGCTTCGACCGGGTCACCCGTGTCGATATCCACGAACTTCCAGTCATCGTTCAGCCCATATCCGCCGCCGCCGAACAGACGCACCATCCTGTACATCAGTGAGCGCCGGAATCCCGGCACGCCGGCATCCTTCATCGCATTCAGGAACAACCGGTCGGCGAGCCGCCGCGCCTTCTTCTGGCCGAGCGCATAGAGGTAGTCATGCAGCACCGCGGCCGGCGCATGGCGCCCGAACGGCTGCACGATGAAATGAAAGAAAGACGGGATCGACGCAAAATCCGTGACGAAGCCGAGCGGCACTTCCACCGTCACCTCTACCCCGTGGACCGGGTGTACATAGGCATAGGGCCTGGTCACCACCGCCAGCGTGCGCCCCTTCTTCTCCATGTCGGAAAGGATGGCGACCGCCACCATGTGCCGGCGCACCTGGTCCTTGCCGACATGCGTCGCGCGGCGCACCGCCTCCAGGCCTTCCAGCCCCGCCGATTCAAGATCCGTGGCGCGCGGCGCCCTGTCCACGAAAGGCATCGGTCACTCCTTGCTTGGCGCCGCCTAGGGCTGGCTCAATCCCTTGGCCATCCGGAAGGCATTGAACAGGGGCCGCAGCCAGAGGCCCTGGTTGGCAAGATATTCGCCCGGCTGCCCGTTCAGGCGGGGGCGGCGTCCCCCCGCATGGTGCAGGCCGATCAATTCCATCGTGCGGCTGTTGAACACCGGGCTGCCGGAGTTGCCCGGCTCCGTCGGCGCCAGATAGTGCAGCCGTCTCGGCTCCGGCCCGGGGACCGTCCCCACACGGACATTCTCGTAATCGAGCAACTGATTGTCACTGAGGGAAATCGACAGCTCCCGCCCCAGCGGATAACCGATGACATAGACCGTCGTCGGCTTCTCGACATATTTACGCTGCCCGGTCTTGCTTTCGATCTCCTCGCGCTGCTTCAGCTTGGGCAACCCGTCGGCCAGCTTCAGCATGCCGCCGAGATTGCGCAGGTCTGGATAGCGCGGCGTATTCTGCCGTATACGGAAGATGGA
>JBGTKE010000071.1:0-1521 GCA_041744775.1 Hyphomonas sp.
CCCTGGCACGTGCTGCGCGCCCTGCCGCCCGCGTTCGACATCCTCCTGACCCGCCTCGACTGCCGCGCCCGCCCCGCCCTCTGGTCCGGCCTCGACCCGGACACGGGCTAGCGCGGCCTGCTTATGGCCGCTCCGAAACCATGCTAACGTGCTGCCTCGATCCCGGGGGACCTGTCCTATGCTGACCAATGCCAAAGCCATCGCCTTCGTCCTCACGCCGGACCACACGCGCGCCGCCGCCTGGTACCGCGACGTGCTCGGCCTCACCCATGTCTCGACCGACGATTTCGCCGCCGTGTTTGATCTCGCAGGCATGACCCTGCGCCTCACCACCGTCGGCGGCCACACCGCCGGCGCCCACACTGTGCTCGGCTGGGCCGTGCCGGACATCCGCGCCGAAATGGCCGCGCTGAAGGCCCGGGGCGTCGAATTCCTGTTGTACACGGGATTTGGACAGGATGTGGACGGTTTATGGACGGCTCCGGGCGGCGGCGTGAAGGTCTGCTGGTTCAATGATCCGGACGGCAACAACCTCAGCCTGACCGAGATGCCCTAACCCGTTTTCGGCGCGCCCGGCATCTGCCATAAGGCGCGCAATGACTGTTCGCATCGCCGCCTTCTACAAGTTCTTCCGCTTCCCGGACTATGCGGAGCGGCGCCAGGCCTTGGCCCGGAAATTCTGCGCCCTCGGCATCAAAGGCACGCTCCTGCTGGCCGAAGAAGGCATAAACGGCACCATCGCCGGCTCGCCGGAAGCCATAGAATCCGCCCTCGCCGAGCTACGCAGCCTGCCCGGCGCCGAAGGCCTCGAAGCCAAATTTTCCGAAGCGGCCGAAATGCCTTTCCCGCGCCTCAAGGTCCGCCTGAAGCGCGAAATCGTCACCATGGGCGTACCCGGCACCGACCCGAACAGCCTCGTCGGCACCTATGTGAAGCCGGAAGACTGGAACGCCCTTCTCGCCGATCCGGACACTGTCCTGATCGATACCCGCAACGATTACGAAACCGCCATCGGCACTTTCGAAGGCGCAATTGATCCGCAGACGGAAAGCTTCCGCGACTTCCCCGACTGGTTCCGAAACTTCCGCGCGCGACTTGATACCGAAGGCCGCAAGCCCAAGATCGCCATGTTCTGCACCGGCGGCATCCGCTGCGAAAAAGCCACCAGTTTCGTCAAGGGCGAGGGCGTCCCGGATGTGTTCCATCTGCAGGGCGGCATCCTCAAATACCTCGAAACCGTGCCAGAGCCGGAAACGAAATGGCGCGGCGAATGCTACGTCTTCGATGAGCGCGTCTCCGTCCGCCACGATCTGACGCCGGGTGAGCACGTCCTCTGCCACGCCTGCGGCCGCCCGGTCTCGCCCGAAGGCCGTCAGTCGGCGGACTATGTCGAAGGCATCTCCTGCGCGGCCTGCATCCACGAGATGACCGAAGACCAACGCGCCCGCTTCGCCGAACGCCAGCGCCAGATCGAACTCGCCCGCGCCCGAGGTGAAAAACACATGGCGCCCGGCCCCCGCG
>JBGTKE010000072.1:0-2915 GCA_041744775.1 Hyphomonas sp.
CGACGACCGAGGCCGGCGCGCGCCAACGCGATCTGCCCGCGAAAGCGACCGATGCGCATCTCGCCCGTTTCGACAGGATGCGCAATGCAAGCGGCGACCAGCCCGTCGCGGCGCTGCGCCTCGAGATGCAGAAGGCAATGCAGTCCAACTGCGCCGTGTTCCGCACGGGTTCCGTGCTCAGGGACGGCGTTGCGGCGATAGATGACGTCTACAGGAAAGTGCCGGGGCTCGACGTGAAGGACCGCAGCATGGTCTGGAATACGGATCTCGTTGAAGCGCTGGAGTTCGACAACCTGATCTGCCAGGCGGCAGTGACGGTAAACTCGGCCGCAAACCGCGAAGAAAGCCGCGGCGCCCATGCGCGCGAGGACTTCTCGAGCCGCAATGACGAGAAGTGGATGAAACACACCCTCGCCTGGTCCGACGCCGCGGGCAAGGTCACCATCGATTACCGCCCGGTGCACGAGTACACGCTGTCGAACGACATTGCGTATATCGAGCCGAAGGCGCGGGTGTACTGATTGAATCCGGTCTTCAGGCGCGGAGGAGAAGAAGGAAGCTATGACGTGATTTCGATACTTCCCTCCGCGAGCGGACATTCGGAAAAAGGCGCCATCAACCCGGGTGGTCATGGCTTCGGATTCTGCATTACCGATGGCGCGGTGATCACCGCCTGCCGCCGCCCCGTTTAACACCCCGACTGCCAGGACGCGACCATGGTTCAACTGACCCTCCCCCAGAACTCCAAAGTCGGCAAAGGCAAGACCTGGCCGAAGCCGCAGGGCGCGACCAACCTGCGCGAGTTCCGCATCTATCGCTACAGCCCGGATGAGACCGGCAATCCGCGCTGGGACACCTATTGGGTGGACATGGACCGCGCCGGGACGATGATTCTCGACGTCCTGTTCTACATCAAGAACAACATTGATCCGACGCTGGCCTTCCGCCGGTCCTGCCGCGAGGGCGTGTGCGGCTCGTGCTCGATGAACATTGCCGGGCGCAACACGATTGCCTGCACCAAAGGCTTTGACGACCTGCCGGGCGGCGTGATCACGATCAGCCCGCTGCCGCACCTTCCCGTGATCCGCGACCTGATCCCGGACCTGACGAATTTCTTTGCCCAGCATGCCTATGTGCAGCCCTATCTGAAAACCGTCTCGCCGGCGCCGGAAAAGGAATGGCGCCAGTCCGAAACCGACCGTGTGCAGCTGGACGGCCTTTACGAATGCATCCTGTGCGCCTGCTGCTCGACCGCCTGCCCGTCCTATTGGTGGAATGGCGAGAAATTCCTCGGCCCGGCGGCGCTGCTGCAGGCTTACCGGTGGCTGATCGACAGCCGCGACGAGGCAACCGGCGAGCGGCTCGATGTCCTCGAGGATCCGTTCAAGCTTTACCGCTGCCACACGATCATGAACTGCGCGCAGGTCTGCCCGAAGGGTCTGAACCCGGCGAAAGCGATTGCCCAGATCAAGCACATGATGGTTGAGCGGGTGAGCTAGCCGTCGCCTCAAAGCCCCCTCCGCCCACGCACCAGCAGTTTGTCGTCATCCCAGGATTTGCGCAGCAAATGCCCGGGACCCAGACTTTCTTTGCGCTGGGTCCCGGTCTTCGCCTGCGGCGAAACCGGGATGACGGCAAACGAATGTTTTTGGGGGAGAGGCCCGGCTTATGCAACAAAATCCGCCCCCTCCCGAAATAAAATCCGCAGACGTATCAAGCGCCTGAAAGATTTCTCCGGAAAACTTGCGCCACACCCCTCCGAGCGGGGTTAAACTCGGCCTCGCCCCCACACCTGTAGGTCGGATAGAGGCCAAAGGCCGAAATCCGACACCCCGCGAGAAGGCGATACGAGATCGATACGAAGTGATAAAAAGTGAGAACCAATGAGAAGGAATCGACACGCGGAATGCAAAGCCTGCAACAGGCTGAGACAGCCTGACGAGGCAAGGAGAGGATTTGTGCCTACAAAGCACAGGGCCCCGGAAAAATAAAACCCATCCCCGTCAAGCCGTTACGAAATCCGCCCCCAAAACCTTCCGCAACACCTCCGCCCACGGATCTATGGAAAATTTCCGGCCTCAAGACCCTCATCTCCCGCGAGCGGGGCCGGGGGATTCCAGGCGGAAGACTGGGCTTACCCCTCGAACGGGTCGCGCATCAGGATCACGTCCTCGCGTTCCGGCGAGGTGGAGACCAGCGCGCACGGCTTGCCGACGAGTTCCTCGAGGCGGCGGACATAGACGACCGCTTCGGCCGGCAGGTCCGTCCAGCTGCGGGCGCCGCGGGTGGAGCCGCTCCAGCCTTTCAGGGTTTCGTAGACGGGCTCGACGGCGGCCTGGTCGGTGAGGCCGGCGGGGAAATGGTCGATGGTCTTGCCGCCCAGCTTGTAGGCCGTGCAGACCTTGATCTCGTCGAAGCCGTCCAGCACGTCGAGCTTGGTGAGGGCGAGACCGGTGACGCCGGACGTCGCGCAGGCCTGGCGAACCATGACGCTATCGAACCAGCCGCAGCGGCGCGGGCGGCCGGTATTGGTGCCGAATTCATGGCCGACCGTGCCGAGGCGCTGGCCGATCTCGTTCTGCTGCTCGGTCGGGAACGGGCCGGAACCGACGCGGGTCGTGTAGGCCTTGGCGAGACCGAGCACGTAGGAGATCGCGCCCGGGCCGACCCCCGAGCCGGCGCTGGCATTGCCGGCGACGACGCTGGAGGAGGTGACGAAGGGATAGGTGCCGTGGTCAACATCCAGCATCACGCCCTGCGCGCCTTCAAACAGGATGCGGCGGCCCTTGCGGACCTGCTCGTCAAGGATTTTCCAGACCGGCTGGGCATAGGCGAGGATTTGCGGGGCGATCTTCAGCAGTTCCGCCTTGAGCGCGGCGCCGTCCGGCTCCGGCAGGTCGAGGCCGGTGCGCAGC
>JBGTKE010000073.1:0-3321 GCA_041744775.1 Hyphomonas sp.
AGCCCGCGCGCGGCGGCGGCGCTGGCCACTGCATCACGGGCGCGGGCAGCGCTGGATGGACGCGATTTCGTGATTCCGGACGATGTGAAAAATCTCGCGTTGCCCACGCTGCGCCACCGCGTTCTGCTCTCGCCGGCGGCGGATATCGAAGGGCGCACGACGGAGGAAACGCTGCTCGGCATCATCGAACAGACGGCGGCGCCCCGGTGATTTCCCCCACCCTCCGCGCGATCTTCCTGATGCTGCTGGGGCTGCCGATCCTGGTGGCCATCGCGTTGCTGGCGCCGGAGTTGTGGATCGTGTCGGCAGGATGGATCGCCGGCGTTTGCGCACTGATTGCGGTGGACACATTGCTCAGCGCGTCGGTGCGCAACTATTCGGTGAAGGTCAGCCTGCCGCCGCTGCTCTATGTCGGCAGCGCGGATGACCTGCAGCTCGATCTGAACTTTTCGGCCGGGACGCTGCCGGAACGAATCGAGATCCAGCTGGAGACCAACGCGCTGCTCGGCACGCTGGCGCCGCGGGGGCTGCGCGGCTGGGATGGGCGACACCGTCCGCATACGATCAGCGTGACGCCGTCGCGGCGCGGCATTGCGAAAGTGGTGCAGCTGTGGAGCCGCTGGCAGGGACCGCTCGGGCTGATCCAGAAGCGGCATATCCAGTCCTTCGATCTCGACGTGCCCGTGACGCCGAATGTGCGCTGGGTGCGCGACGAGGCAATCCGGCTTTTCTCGCGCGATGCGGAATTCGGCATCAAGACACAGATCGAGCGCGGCGATGGCAGCGAGTTCGATGCGCTCCGCGAGTTTGCTTCCGGCATGGACCGGCGGGCGATCGACTGGAAACATTCGGCCCGCCACCGCCACCTGCTGGCCAAGGAGTTCAAGACCGAACGCAACCACAATATCGTCTTCGCTTTCGATACCGGCCGGCTGATGAGCGAGCCCCTCGGGGGCGTGCCGAAGATCGACCGGGCGGTGACGGCCGGCCTGCTGCTCGCCTATGTTTCGCTGCGCAATGGCGACCGCACGATGCTCTACGGATTTTCCGAACGCCCGGGCCTCAACAGCGGCTTTCTTACCGGCACCAGCAGCTTCCCGAAGGCGCAGGCGATGGTCGCGGAGCTCGATTATTCCGAGGACGAAGCAAATTTCACGCTGGCGCTCTCGAACCTCGGCGCGCAGTTGCAGCGGCGCAGCCTGATTATCATCTTCTCCGATTTCGTGGACACGATCTCGGCGGAGCTGATGCTGGAAAACGTCAAGCGCCTGACCGACCGCCACCTCGTCCTGTTCGCCACCTTCGAGGACGCCGCCCTCTCACAGATGGCCGACGCGCCGCCGGACACCGCGCAGGACGTCGCCCGCGCGGTGATCGCCGATACGCTGCTGGCCGAGCGCGATGTCGTGTTCCGCCGCCTGCAGCGCCTCGGCGTGCAGATCATCGAGACGACGCCGGAAGCGTTCGGCGCTGAACTCGTCTCGCGCTATCTCCAGATCAAGCAGAGGGACATGCTGTGAGTGACCTTCTGAAATCCTACCGGTTCCGCGAGGAACGCCAGGCCGACTGGCAACGCCTCGACCTGATCCTCACCAAGGCCGAGAATGGCGGCGTGAAAAACCTGTCGGACGAGCAGATGCTCGCCCTGCCCCGGCTCTACCGACAGGCGGTGTCGTCACTCTCCGTCGCGCGCTCCATCTCGCTCGACCAGAACGTGATTTCCTATCTCGAGAGCCTGTGCACGCGCGCCTACTTCTTCGTCTATGGCGCGCGCACGACGCTCGGCGAACGGATGATGCAGTTCCTGCGGCGCGACTGGCCAGCCGCTGTCAGCCAGTCGGTCTGGACAACGCTGCTCTCGGCCTTCTTCTTTTTCGGCGGCTGGGCGCTCGCCTTTTTCCTCTGCCTGCAGGACATGGACTGGTTCTGGACCTTTCATGGCCAGAACTTCTTCGATGGGCGCAATCCCGATGCGACCGTCGAATTCCTGCGGAGCACGATCTATATGGAGGAAGGCGAAATCGGCGATGGTCAGCTCACGGCTTTTTCGAGCTTCCTGTTCAACAACAATGCTCAGATCGCGCTGTTTGCCTTCGCGCTCGGCTTCGCCTTCGGCATCCCGACCGCATGGTTACTGGCCTATAACGGCGTGATGATCGGCTCAATGTACGCAGTCTTCTGGGACAAGGGTCTCGGTTACGAGTTCACTGGCTGGCTGATGATCCATGGTGTGACGGAACTCGCGGCCATCGTGCTGGCGGGCGCGGCAGGTTTCGTCATTGGCGGGGCCGTCGCCTTCCCGGGCGGACGCACCCGGCTCGCCTCGGCGCGCGTTGCCGGCCAGCGCGCCGCCACCATCGCGATGGGCTGCGTGGTGATGCTGATCATTGCGGCGATCCTTGAAGGTTTCGGCCGCCAGCTGATCAATTCCGACATCATCCGCTACGCCGTCGCCGGCAGCACGCTGGTCTTCTGGCTGGTCTATTTCTATGCGCCGCGGAAGGCGCCGGACGCATGAGCGCCGCACCACCGATCAAGCCCGTGGACACCAGCCGGCGCCCGGGCATCAGCATGGAAGCGGCGGTACAGCGACGCGCGCGACTGGCGGAAGAAATGCGCGCCGCCAAGATGGTGCGGCGCCTCGTGACACCCGAAGGCGCCGCGATCCAGCTGAAACTCGGCAGCGCTTCGGAGCGTGCCGGAGCTTTCATGATCGACATTGCCATACAATGGGCGATCGTGATCGCGACCGGAATCGGCCTCGGCTTCATCATCAGCGCGCTGAGTCCGGGGAGCGCCAATATCGCTTTCGCATTCTGGCTCGTCTTTTTCTTCTTTGTCCGGAATTTCTACTACATTTTCTTCGAGATCGGTCAGCGTGCGGCGACACCCGGCAAGCGCATCCTCGGGCTTCGCGTGGCGTCGCGAGATGGGGGACGGCTGACTGCAAACTCGGTTCTGGCGCGCAATTTCATCCGCGAGATCGAGATCGGGCTGCCGTTCCAGTTTGCGCTGATGGGCGGCGACCAGTTCGGCGCCTGGATGGCGTTGTTCGGCCTCATCTGGTCCGGTGTGTTCCTGCTTTTCCCGATCTTCAACAAGGACAAGATGCGCGTCGGAGACCTGATCGCCGGCACCTGGGTGATCAAGGCGCCGAAGGCGAGACTGATGGATGACATTACGTCGTCTGCGTCACGGCCCGATGTGAAGTCGCGCTTTGCGTTCACGCAGGCCCAGACCGAGGCTTATGGCATCCACGAACTCCACGTCCTTGAAGATGTGCTTCGCCAGTCGACCCCCGAGATCAAGGCGCAGGTCTCG
>JBGTKE010000074.1:0-8236 GCA_041744775.1 Hyphomonas sp.
CTGGATGCGGCGGCTGAGGGCGATCGGCACGCTCAGCGCCGCAGCCGCGCTGCTCGCCGGCGGGGCGGCCTACCTCGCCTGATAGCTGCGGAAAGTGATGGCGGCGGCGGCGAAACTGACGCCCGCGAGGATCACCGAGATCACGCCGTTCCAGCCGGCCATCGACAGGCCGATGAAATAAAAGGGCGCGGCGGTGCAGGTGGCAATCCCCATCGGCTGGTCGAGACCGGCGCTGAGATCGCCGACATCCATCGGGTTCACCCCGCCCGCCGAACAGCCGGCCGGCGGCGGGAAGATCTGCCACTCCACGCCGGCATGGTAGGCGGCGACGACGACACCGACGCCGAAGACGAGGCCGATCAGCACGTTGAGCGCGACAAGGAAGCGGCGCTTGGGCACCACCCGCCAGATGCCGAGGCCGGTCAGCGTCATGGCGATCAGCGCCCAGTAGACTTCGCGCTGGCGCAGGCAGAGCGGGCAGGGCGGCAGGCCGCCGAAGGTCTCGAAACCATGTGCCCCCGCGAGAATCAGGGCGGAGGCGGCGAGGGCCAGGACGGGCCAGCGCCAGCCGGTGAGAAGGTGGGTCAACGCTGCCATGGGCTTCATTCACCCGATGCTCCGGTCCGCCGCAATGCGGCGGAGCGTCACGAGCCGAGCGCGGCGCCCGCCACGAGGCCGATCCCGGTAAGGGCGCCGAAGACGAGGGCGCTGATCCAGACGGTGCCGGTGATCAGGCCGGCGATCACGGCCAGGCCGTCTTTCTGCATCAGGCCGAACGAGGTGATGGCGACGGCGAAGCCCGGCACCGTGTTGGTCATCGGCAGGGGCACGAGGATCGAGGCGCAGAAGGCCACAAGGAAGGCGCCGACGACGCGTTCTGAGCGTTTGCCGGTGATGAGCGTGAAGCGGGGGCGGATCAGCGCCTCGATCCAGCCGAGCCATTTGCGCCCCCCGGCGGCCATCTGGGTGAGGCCTTTCTTGTCGATATTGCGCCGGGCGAGCGCGTCGGGAAGCCAGGGCTCCTCCCGGCCGAGAAACATCTGCACGGCCAGCGCCATCATCGGCACGGCGACGACCTGCGGCACGCCATAGAGGAAGGGGATGCAGCAGGGCAGGGCGAGCAGGAACAGGCCCGCGCCAAAGGCGCTCTCGTCGAGATGGTCGAAGATCTCGCGCAGCGAGAAACCCTCCTCCGGCGCCGCCTCGGCGAGCGCTTCGATGGTTTGCAGGAGGGTGCGGTCGGCTTCGGCGGTAGAGGAGGACATGAGCGCGATTCCTAGACCGGTTCTGACCGGGAGGGAAGCAAGTGGGATGCCGGAAACTGCTCTGCGGCCGAGGGCGCCCTCCGGGCGCGGTAACGATTGACAGGAGGCAGGCGGGTGCGGCAGGAACCGGCCTCGTGGCCAGCCTCTGTGGTGGAATGGTAGACGCGGCGGATTCAAAATCCGCTTCCGCAAGGAGTGCCGGTTCGAGTCCGGCCAGAGGCACCACTTTCTCGCCCATATCCATGGTGTTAGGGTTAACAGAGGACGCCGCGCGCCGGAACGGATCATGTCGCTCTCGACCATGCACCACCTGGGCATTGCCTTCGATATCGATGGCCTGGATGATTTCATGTACGGCTTTGCGGCCTACCGGTTGATGTTCCGGTCTGTGATGGCCGAAGACCGGCAGTTGTTTTTCGGCTGCCGGTTCTGGGATGGTGACACAAGGCAGACGCTTGCGGGCAATGCGCGGGACTATGTGATCGCCGTTGGAACGGTCGATCCGGAGGTGCTCGGCGAAATTCGGCAAGTGTTGGCGAGGGTGGAGGCACCCGGCCTCAAGGCGCCCGATTGCCGCTTCCTGAAGTCCGAGGATCTGTACGATGAACCGCTTGTGCATGCGGCGCATGTCAATCCGCTCGGCGTCATGGAGCAATGTGACACGTCCTGGGTACTGACGGCCTGGCAAGTCGAATCCGGCGCGGTTCAGGAGCCGAGTGGACTGGCGATAGACGACGACCCAAACGCGCAACGCAAGCCCGGCTGAACGGACAACGCTCGGCGTCAGCCGTCACCGGGTTCGAGTTCGCGGCAGACCCTGAATCCGATATTCGGCGCGCGTTCCGATTCCACCGCCCAAGACCGGCGGGCCGACCGGACATGGTGGGGATAGTCGTACCATGACCCGCCCCGCGTCACCCGCCGTGCGCCGGTCCCGTTCCAGGCCCGGCCGTCAACCGGCGCGCCATCATAGTCGTCGTGCCAGGTATCGTGCACCCATTCGCTGACGTTGCCGTGCATGTCGTGCAGACCGAAACCATTCGCCGAGAAGGAGCCTGCAGCGACACTCCGGCCACGGAACGTGTTGGCGCTTCCGGGTTGCGGGTGTGCGCTGGCGTTGAAGTTGGCCTGTTCGGCCGAGAGCAGGTCGCCGAAGGCGTAACGCGTGGTGGTGCCGGCCCGGCAGCAGAATTCCCACTCGGCTTCCGTCAGCAGCCTGTAGCGCTGGCCAGACGTCACACCCAGCCATTCGCAGTAGGCCAAAGCATCATGCCAGGAGACGTTGATCACCGGCCGGTCGCCGCGTCCGAATCCAGCGTCGCCCGCGCGATAGGCCGAGCGCGTGGACGCGCTGAAATGATCCCATTCCCGAAACGTGACCGGATACTTTCCGACCCCCAGCTTATGCGCGATGCGGACGAAATGTTGCGGGGATTCGCTGGCTTCGCGCCCGGGCTCCTGGGCCGCCGATCCCATCCGGAATCCGCCGGAGGGCACAACGACCAAAACGGGGGCTTCCGGCAGGTCCCGGAACTCGGTGCCGGCAATTGGGTCCGGGCCGAGGCTGTCTGCTGGCACGCTGCCATCCGCCCAGTGGGCGATGTGAGGCAGGGGCTGTGCGAGCGCAGATGTTTCGCCGGGCGCCGGCCCTGACCTCAGACGCTCGACGGCCGCAGCGATCCGCTCGCGCTGGGTCAGCAGCTCTGTGTGGAAGATGCCGAATGGCAACGGAATGCTGGCCGGGTTGAGGTTTTCGGTTCGCACCGGCAGAAGTTTTCCGGCCTGACGCGCGTGCTCGGCTTCGGAGACCACCCATTCCGAGGCGACGGAATTTCGTGACCAGACGACGACCACGCAGGCCGCTGCCATCAATTCCCGCGAGATCTCGGGCCGGAACCTGTCGCCGCCCAGAAGGCTTGTATCCCACCAAACGGAATAGCCGCGGCGCACGAGGTCTGCCGCAAGTGCCTTGACCTGAGCGTGGTCGGGCTGGGAGTAACTGATGAATATGTCAGCCATGGCGGGGGATGCCAGGTTCAGCGGGCGAGGCTCTAGCCGCCAAAGCGATCAACAGCGATGTCAAAATCATCGACCTTCCGTGTGCGCACATGCCAGGCCGTCTCCGAAACGCGCTCGAATTCGCGGGACGCAGCCGCCATCTTGTCCGGTCGCAGCTTCGCGATCAGGATGACGCTACCCTCGGTATTGGCGACATGGACCATAGGGGTTGACGTGCTGATGCCGGTCGACAGAGGTCCCTTCAGGAACGCCTCCACAGACTGGCGGACCAGGTCGCGGTCGAGCACTTCGGACGCGGCCAACCTCGGCGCCGGGCTCACCGCCATGTCGAGTATCCAGTCCGTGACCTTCGAAACCTCTCGGCCGACGGCAGCATTCCGGTCTCGAACCGGCTGGAATATCTCGTTGAGCTCATTGCGCGGCGGCGGCTTCGACCGGGCCCTTAAAGCGCTCACAAGGAAGAGGCCCACTAAGACCAGAACAACCCACCAGAGCCCATCCATCGGCAGTCTCCCCAACCCCAGGCACCGCTTAGGCCGCATGATACGCCTGAACCTGGCTGGAACAAAGCGCACCGTGCGGTTTGCGGCGTTTGTATTCGGCTAGAAATGAGATTATCTCTCGGCGGTGTGCCGTGTGGACATCCGTGACCTGACTGGCCTGCCTCCTCAACACTTGCATTCATCGGTGATCCATGACGGGCTCAACCAGCCAGACCAGTTCCAGCGCAAACGCGTTGACGGCGGTGTTGTTGTCCATGGCAGCCGTGTTCTTCCTGCAGGGCATCCTCGCGCCACTGCTGCTCGCGGTGTTCCTGCTGGTGCTGGTGGTGGACCTGACCAGGTTGCTCAAGCGGGCAGCGCCCGCTGCGCCGCCCAACCTGGCGCTGGGTTTCTCGCTGATAGTCATCGTGGCGGCCTTTGCCGTCATTGTCCTGATCATCAGTGACAATCTTGCTGGCCTGCTGGCCGAGGCGGACAAGTACACGGCGCGGATGGACGCGATCCTTGTCGAGGTTGGCCGCACGCTCGGCATCCGGCTGGCGCCCAGCATGGAGAGCCTGCTACGGTCTGTCCAGACGGCAGAGATGGCCGGGATGATGATCAGCTGGCTGCGGGGCGGACTATCGACCGTGACGTTCGTCCTGATCTATCTCGGCTTCCTGATCGTTTCGCGGGCCAGCTTTTCGCGCAAGCTTGATGCGCTCCGGCCGAAGGGCGAGGGGGCGGTGGATGTTGACCAGATCCTCGACCGCATCCAGAAGGCAGTGCATGGTTATGTCCGTATACAGACGGTGACCGGTCTGATGATCGCCGCCGCGTCCTGGCTGGTGATGGCCGGGCTTGGCCTGCCGCAGCCGGTCTTCTGGGCCTTCCTGATCTTTGTGGCGAGCTATGTGCCGATTGTCGGCGGCGTGGTGGCGATCGTCGTGCCCGCGATCTTCAGCCTGATGGTGTTCGAGGATATCGAGCGGCCGATGATCCTGTTCGCGGCACTGATGACGATCGGCTTCGTGGTCGGCAATATCATCCAGCCGCGGATGCAGGGCGTAGGGCTCAACCTCGATCCGGTGATCGTGCTCTTCTCGCTCGCCTTCTGGAGCGTCCTTCTCGGGGCGACGGGCGCTTTCCTGTCGACGCCGCTGACGGTCGCAGCGATGGCGATCCTCGCCGAGTTCAAGAGGACCCGCTGGCTGGCGGTGCTGCTGTCGAGCGATGGTAATCCGTATCCGACGAAGCCGCGCAAGATCGTGCGGCGCACGCGTGTGCCCGTCTGATCGGAGCCGCCGGACCGGGCTCATGAACTGAGTTTGGCGGTTGATCGCGCGCCGCGTCCGTTGGATGCTCCCGATGAAGGGCAGGGCCATCCGGATGACAGTTGCGCTATTACCCACCGTCGGGCGCATCGGGCATGAGGGTGAGCCGATCGTCGTCATCGACGGGTTCAGTTCTAATCCCTGCGCGCTGGTCGAAGAGGCCGCGTCGCGATCTTTCGGACAGCTCGGGCCTCACTATCCGGGCGTGCGGGCGCCGCATGCGGCGCAGTACCTGTCCGAGCGGATGGACCTGCTGCAGCGGCTTCTGGGCGACGTGTTCGGACTGCGCAACGGCGCGAACCTGCTGGAATGCAATTTCTCGATCGTGACGACGCCGCCGGACGCGCTCGCGCCGCTCCAGTGCCTGCCGCACTTCGATGCCGCCGAACCCGGCCGCATCGCCGTGCTGCACTATCTCTGCGGGCCACAAGATGGCGGCACCGCCTTCTATCGCCACCGCGCCACCGGCTTCGAGACCGTCAGCGCGTCGCGGATGGAAGACTATTCCAGCCTGCTCGACGCCGAACTGGACCGGCACGGCCTGCCGCTCGCCGATTACCTGCGCGGCGACACGCCCCTGTTCGAACAGACCTACCGCGTCGATGCGGCGTTCAACCGGCTCGTGATCTACCGGGGCTGGACATTGCATTCCGGCCTCATCCCGGCAGGCCATGCCTTGCCGGCAGAACCGCGCCGGGGCCGGCTGACAATCAATACATTCCTTCAGGCGCAATGAAGCCCGCAAAGGGGTAGTCTGCCTCGGCGACATAGCGCGTCGGGCCGGCGGCGCGCGACTGGCTTGAATAGAGGTGGAAGGCGCCAGCCTGCCACGGTTCGCTGAGGAAAGTCTGGTGACGTTCTGTCCAGGCGCGGGCGTCTTCGAGAGGCGTCCCATGGCAATAGGCAAGCGTCACGTGCGGCGTGAAGGGTCTGCGCTCGAGCGGAATCGCCAGGCGCCGGGCGGCACGTTCGCAGGCCGAGGCGAGGCCGCGCAGTTCATCGCTATCGCGGACGCGGGCCCAGACAGCGGCCGGCTCCTTGCGGCCGAACCAGCCGGCGCCTTCGATCACCAGGCTTGGGGCCGGCGCTTCGATCTCACCGAGGAGTTCGTCGAGGTCGCGCGCCTGCGCGTGACTGATCTCGCCGAAGAAGTAGAGCGTGACGTGGAAGTTCTCCTCCGGCCGCCAGCTTGCGCCGTGAAGATCCTTCTGGAGCTTCCGGAGCGGTCCGGATATCTCCGGCGGCACGGGCAGGGCTGCGAACAGGCGAAGCATGCCGGGAGGTTTGATCATGGCGGGCGACAAAAGAAAACCCGGCCGTTTCGGGCCAGGTTTGATGTCGGTCGGACCGGGAGGAAGTCAGCCGGCGAGGTGGTCGAGTTTTCCGAAATGCTCGGCCAGCAAATAGTAAAAGGTAACGCGCGATTTCTGGCCCCCCTCGGCCTTCATCTTGTCGCAGACCTGCTGAATTCCGGCGTCGAGTGCACCCTGGTTGAGCGCCAGAGCAAGCTTGCCGCGGCACCATTTGTCGCGGATTCGGTCAAGCTCGCCGTCATCGCTGCAGGCAACAATCGAACTGTCCTTGTTACGCAGGGCGATCCCCAGATGTCCGACGATCTTTTCGGCGGCGGCCTTGTTGTATCCCTTTGCAAATTTCTTGATATTCTCTGCATAAGCCGATGCGTCAGCCATGGTCGTCCCCTTACTAAGTCGTGGCTTGATTTACTGCGAACGGTGGAACTCACAGTTGCGTAGAGTTTAAGACCGGGCAAATCCAAGTCAACGGTGACTAGCTGCTCACTGACCCCGGCACTTGGCCTGCTTTCAATGGCGATCGCGAAGTGCGAACGGGTAGTTGAGTTCGGGAAAACTATGCTCTCGTCTCCAAATATTGACCAAGAGCTGCGGTCCAGGAATGGGTGCCGGGCGGCTATGGCGGGGAACCTGAGGATGCAAACGAACGGTGTGTTCCTTGCCGGATTCTGTTGCAAGCGGGCGCGAGTATCTCCATATATTGTGCTAACGGCGCCTGACCGGCGTCCACGATCACAGAAAAAGGGTTCAACTGCCGATGAATGACTTCAACCGGACTTACGGAGGGGTCGACGCTCAGTCCGCCGACACCTCCGTCAATGTGGGCCTTCGGACCTTCATGCTGGGGGTCTATCAGAAGCTGGCCCTCGGGATTGCCCTGTCGGGCGCCATCGCCTTCGTAGTGGGTTCCGGCATTGTACCAGGCCTGACTCAGCTCCTGCTGGGCACGCCGCTCTTCTATGTGTTCCAGTTCGGACCGCTGGCGCTGATCTTCGGCTCGATCTTCTTGATGAAGAACCCGTCGCCGCTCGCAACCGGAATTCTCTACTGGACGATCGTCACCATGCTCGGCGTGTGTCTGTCTATCTGGGTCGTGATGGCGATGTCGGGCTCGGGCGTGACGACACGCGGCGGCGCTGCCCTGAGCGTCTCCTTCCTGACGATGACCAAAGCCTTCCTGCTGACGGCGTCGGCCTTCGGCGCGCTCAGCCTGTTCGGCTACATGACCAAGATGAACCTGCGCCCGATCGGCATCATCGCCGTGTTCGCGCTGTGGGGCGTGATCGGCATCTCCCTGCTGAGCTTCCTGTTCCCGCCCTCGGGCATGATGGAAGTGATCATCCAGGTCGCCGTTCTTGGCATCTCCGGCGTGCTGGTAGCCTTCCAGACGCAGGAGCTGAAGCAGGGCTATTTCGCCTTTGAAGGCGATACCCGCTCGCTGGCCGTGATGACCAACTGGGGCGCCCTGAACTTCTTCATCATGTTCTACAACATGTTCACGATCCTGATGTCGCTGCTCGGCCGCGACTGATCGGGACCCGGAACCCAACCCTGAACGCCCCGTGAGCCCCGCTCACGGGGCGTTTGCTTTTGGGCCGCATTGCACGCAGGCGCGGCCTCGGCTAGGGGTCCCGCGAAAGTGCCCAGGTCCATTCCGAGGAGAAAAACATGGCCCGCAACAGAATTGCTCTCATTGGTTCCGGCATGATCGGCGGCACCCTCGCCCATATCGCCACTCGTGAAGAACTCGGCGACGTGATCCTGTTCGACATTGCGGAAGGCCTGCCGCAGGGCAAGGGTCTGGACATTGCCGAGTCGACGCC
>JBGTKE010000075.1:0-1638 GCA_041744775.1 Hyphomonas sp.
TTGGCCTTGCCGGCCGGGATCTGGAGCTTGATCTGCCCCAGGAGTTTCTTAGCCATTTTGTCCTCACAACTTTGGCGGTGGGGCGGTGGTCTTTCGATCCGCCCGGTTGATATCGAGGCTCCGCGGTACGGCTGGCAGCCTCCCGCGGAAGCGGCGCGTATGGCGGAAAGCCCCTGCCCGGTCAAGCGCTCCACAGAGAAAAGCCCGGACGGCAGGGCCATCCGGGCTGATCGTTCATCAAGGGCCGAAGCCTACATCAGGGCATAACCGCGTGCGTTGATATAGCTGCGCAGTTCCTGCGCGCGGCGAGTCGGATCGGGGTGGGTGGACATGAATTCCGGCGGGCGCTGGCCCTTGGACTGGGAGTCCATCAACTCCCACAGCCGGACCGATTGTTTCACGTCATACCCGGCCTGGTGCATGTAATCGACGCCAAGCCTGTCGGCCTGCAGCTCGTGCTTGCGGCTGTAGGGCAGGATCACGCCGAACTGGATCGCCGCGCCGCCGAGTGCGCCGATTGCCGAACCATACTTGGAAAGCTCTTCCGACGAGGCGACCGCAATCTGGCCGGCCATCAGGCCGACCTGCGCCGCCGTCGTCACCGACATCCGCTCCGCGGCATGCTTGCCGACCACGTGGCCGGTCTCGTGGCCAAGGACCGACGAGATCTGGTCGTCATTCTCGGTGAGCTCGGTGATACCGCGGTAAACACCGACCCGGTTGCCCGGCATGACGAAGGCGTTGACGTCATCGGTATCGAAGACAGCAACGTCCCATTGCGCACTGGGATTGATATGGCCTTCCTTGACGGCGCCCTTGATCGTGCGGTCCCAGACATTGAGCACACGGTTCTTGAGTTGAGAGTTCGAGGTCTGCGGTGTCTGGGCCTTCATGTCGGTCCAGGCGGTGGCCGCCATGTTGGCGATCTGGGCGTCCCCGAACAGCAGCAACTGGCTGTCACCGGTTGCGGTGTTGGTCACGCAGCCCGAGACAAAGGGGAACACGCTGCCGGCCGCGAGGCCCATGATGATGCCGCGGCGCGACAGGCGCACCCGGGGGGCATTCGCGAGCAGCGCGCCGTCGAAAGTCTCTCCGAACTGAATCTCACGCATCATGTGGTCCATCTCCTGTGACCGGGTTTTGCCTGAGCCTACTCTTCGCAGGCCAAATTGCAAACAATCGGAATATACGCCTTCACGGTAAAGACCCGCCCGTGAACCCGTTCTGAATGGGCCCGAAGGTCAGGCGTCGGCCGCTTCGCCGACCAGTACGGCCGCCTGTTCGACCCAGCCTTCGCGCGTGATGCGGCCGGAGAAACTCAGGTATTCATCGACCCAGGCGATGTTTTCCGCGTTCCATTCGGCGATCTGGTCGAAGTGAAAGATGCCGAGCGTGTTGAGTACATCCTGTATCTTCGGGCCGATGCCGCCGATCTGGGTGAGATCATCGGGTGCGTCATCCACCGGCTTGTCGAGAGCCAGCGGGCGCACGCGGGCAACCTGCTGCGCCGATGCGGATTCGGCGCGCTCGTCGGCCGCTTCAAGCTGGCCGAGAATGGCTTCCGACGCACGCGCCGCAGAGGGCCCTGCAAACCCGGCAGGCACTTCGCCCGCACCTGCGCCGTCGCTGTCGCCTTCG
>JBGTKE010000076.1:0-6207 GCA_041744775.1 Hyphomonas sp.
CGCCGGAAAATTCGCGCGTGGCGCGCGACAGGTCAGCATGTTTGAAGCCGAGGCCCATCAGGACTTCGGCGGCGCGCGCTTCAGCGGACCAGGCGTCGATATCCAGCAGGCGGGCATGGATCTCGCCGATACGGTCCGGGTCGGTTGCCGTCTCGGACTCGGTCATCAGCGCGTGGCGCTCGGCATCGGCCTGCAGCACGACGTCCATGATCGTCTCGTCACTCGGCGCCACTTCCTGCGCCACCCAGCCCAGCCGGGCGCCGTTCTGCAGGCGGATCGGGCTGTCCTTGCCGGGCGCCTCGATCTCCTCGCGGATCAGGCGCAGCAGGGTCGACTTGCCCGTGCCGTTGCGGCCCACGAGGCCGACTTTCCAGCCAGCCGAAATCCGCGCCGACGCGGCTTCAAACAGCGGGCGCGCTTCCACGCGGTAGTCGAGATTGCGGATTTCAAGCATGGCCGTCCCCTTACCCGCTCAAATCTGAAAAGACACGCTAAAAGCACTGCAAAATTACATCGCGGCCATGCGGCAGACATGCCCCATTGCCGCCATGTTGCACTGCAACAATTCCACCATGGATAAGCGCAGTTTCCCGGTCCATCTGGACAGCGGCGAGCCGGTTCTGTTGCGGCCCATCGGGCGCCACGACATGGACCGTATGCGCGCAGGAATCGCTGCACTTTCAGACCATTCGCGCTATCTGCGCTTCTTCAACGGCTCGCAGACGATGCCCGACCATGTGGTCGAACGGCTGTGCGATGCGGACGGCTGGAAGCATGTCGCCTGGGGCGCGCTCGATCTGGCAGGCCCCGGCGAACCCGCCATTGGCGCGGTTCATGCGATTCGCAAGGGCGCCAGCAACCAAGCGGAACTTGCCCTGGCGGTGCTCGATTCCTGGCATGGCAAGGGGCTGGCGAGGCTTTTGCTGACGGCGGTTGTCGCGGATGCCCGGGATGCGGGGATTACGCGCCTGACGGCAGAGACGCTGGCGGAGAACCGCGCCACACGGCACCTGTTCCGCTGCCTCGGCGGCCTGTCCGTGCCCCGCGAGGGGCCCGTCGTCAGCTACCGGTTCGACATCGAGACAGCCGCGCAGAAACTGGAACACCTGACGCAGAACGCGGCGGGCGAAACGGTCCGCGCAGGGCTGAAGGCGATTGCGGCCGCGCAGCAAAAACCCGCAGCCGGTCCGGGCGCGCCGTTCCGTCTAGTTAAGCCGCGCCGTCGAGGAGTTCCTTGAATCCGGAGGGCGCGTGAGGGCCGATGAACAGCTGTTCGAACGTGCCGAAACCTTCCGATCCCGTGCCATCCGGGCCCTTGTGCACGGCCTTGACGATTTCCTGGATGTGCAGGTTTTCCGGCGCCTGCCAGGGCGTCTTGCCGGGCTCGAAATCCTCGCGCTGGACTTTCAGCTGGTCGCCCTGGAAGGCGCCGTGGCGCCAGACCGGATGGCCATAGCCGATGCCCTTCATCAGGAAGGTGCCGAGCGGGGTGAAGTCCACCGTATGCGGACGGTCCGACGGATCAGTGACCGACAGCGTCGCGCTTTCCATCCGCCGCGTGCCCTTGGCATAGCGCACATCCATCTTCGGATTCTTGAGGTGGATGCCCTCGCCCTGTTTCGAGCCGTCCATCACCAGCGAGGCGCGCTGGTTCCACGCCTCGCCGGCGCCGTCCTCGTTGACATGGAAGAACATCGACAGGTTCGGAAAATTGGTCGGCGTCCAGATCCAGTAGAATTGCGGCGGCAAGGCGGGGATCGCGGGCTGCGGATCCGGCGCGCCGATCGGGCGCACGCCCCAGCTGCGGTCGCGCGTGCCGGTCCATCTTTCGGGATCAACCTTGATCTCGGCGCCGTCCACCTTCAGCGTCCCTGACCAGCGGCCATTCTGCGTCATCCGCGTCAGGTCCATCATCATGCGCGAGCCGATGCGGCGGGTGAAACGCGGCTCCTCGATCGGGAAGGCCCGGCCGGTGAACTCGGCATCCAGCGCGAGGCCTTCGGTCTCCTTCAGCGTCAGGCGCACCTTGTTCAGCGGCTCCACCACGCTGACCGAGAGCGGGCCGACGAAGGTGTCCATCCGCTCCATGTTGAGCGGGCGCGACATGAAGACCGACGACTGCTTGCCATCCCGCAGGATCGAGACGGAGCCGTCGATGATGTTCAGCGCCGGATAGACGCCCATCGCGGCGGCAAAGAAGGTTTTCCCGTCAGCGCTGTAGCCGTTGAAGAAGAAGCGGTCGTAGAAATTGCGGTCCGAGCCGGCAAAGGCGACCGGTTCCGGCGTCTGGTGGATCGGGTATTCGTCTCCGGCGGTGAGCATGGGCTTCCTTCCTTTGCGTGACCTCTTGGCGGGCGGGCCTGAACGAGTAGGTTGGCGCCGGGCGGCGGCACAATCAAGCCTGCCGCCGGGAGAAGCCGCATGACGAAGTTCACCGCTGACGAGGCCAACGCTTTCCTGGACGGCGCCTTCGCAGACCGCGGCCGGCAGAACCAGGTGATCCTGATGGAACCCGGCCGCGCGGTCCTGCGCCTCGAGGCGGACGAGACGCACCTGCGCCCTGGCGGCTATATCTCCGGCCCGACCCAGATGAGCCTCGCCGACTCGGCGGCCTATATGGCGATCATGACGCTGACTGGACTGGAACCGATGGCCGTGACCAGCAATCTCAACATCAACTTCCTGCGACCCTGCATCGGCAGCGCCGTGTTGGCGGAAGGCCGGATCATGAAGATCGGGCAGGCCCTCGCCGTGATCGAGGTCGACATCCGCATCGACGGCGCGGAGAAGCCCGCGAGCCATGCCATCGTCACTTACGCGCTGCCGCGAAAGGCGGCGCAATGAACCGGCTCGTCGCCGCTTCCGCCCTGCTCGGTTTTCTAGGCGCCGCGTTCGGCGCCTTTGGCGCGCATGCGCTGGGTGATCAGCTCACGGAGCAATCGCGCGGATGGTGGGATACTGCGACCGGCTATCTGTTGCCGCATGCCGCCGCCGCACTGGCCGTGGGCCTCAGCGGGCGGGCGGGACGTTTTGCCCTCGCCGGCTGGTTGTTCGTGGCCGGCGCGGTGATCTTCGCGGGCAGCCTCTATGCCATGGCGCTCGGCGCGCCGCGCTGGTTTGGTGCCATCACGCCGATTGGCGGGATCGGCCTCCTTGCCGGATGGCTGACAGTAGTGCTTGCAGCTCTGAAGAAAGACTAGGAGGCGGCCGCGCCCTGGCCGACATACCGGTCGGCAAGACGGTCCGCGATCAGGCGTGCGTCATCGATCATCACCGCGAAAGATTCGACTTCCGCAACGATCGGCTGCACGTCCATGTCGGAGCGAACGGCAACGATGTCGAGCGCTTCCTGGAAACCGCGATGCGCCATCTGGGCCCGCACGAGGGCGCGTTCATAGCTCATCACGTCGCCGCGGTTCGACGCGTTCCGGTCGCGGCTGCGCAGCACCGATTCGGCTTCGGCGGTTACGTTGGCGAGTCCGGCGCGCGCCGACTGGCTGTCGGTGATGATCCGGGCGAGGACGAGTGCCGGGGCCTTCGAATTGGCGCCGACGCGCGTCGCGTAGAAACCGGCGCTGCCTGCCACGTCGATCTTGCCGTGCATCAGCGTGTCGGCCAGCGAGGCGAATCCATCGGCTTCCTCAACCCAGCCCGCCTTCACAACATCGTCGCAATAGGCAATTGAAGCCTGGCGCAATTCGGATTGGCTTTTGGTGAGCGCGGTCTCGAAAGTTGCCTCTCCGGGTACAACCGAAACGGTTGCGCATCCCGCAAGAACGCCTAGGGATAAGCACAGAAAAACGCTACGCATCAGTACGCCACCCGACAGCAGTTATGACCCCACTCATCAAAAACAGTATGGGTGGGACGAACACAAGTCCAGTCATTGTCCCAGAGGCTAGCCGAATAAAAGTGAAGAGCGCATGAACAGACGCCAGAGCCGCCGTATTCTCTACCACAGGCATGAGCCCTATGCGTCCGGGCGCCTGCGCGTCTCGCCAATACATGAACTTTACTGGGAAGAATCGGGAAATCCGAAGGGAATTCCCGTCGTTGCGCTGCATGGCGGCCCGGGCGGCGGCTCCAGCCCCGAGATGCGCCGGTTCTTCGATCCCGAGCGTTACCGCATCTTCCTGTTCGACCAGCGCGGGTGTGGCCGCTCCACCCCGCACTCGGAACTCACCGAGAACACGACCTGGGATCTGGTGGCCGACATCGAGGCCCTGCGCAAACATGCCGGCGTGTCGAGCTGGCTCGTCTTCGGCGGCTCCTGGGGCTCGACCCTCGCGATTGCCTATGCGGTGACGCATACGAGCCGCGTCCTCGGCCTCGTGCTGCGCGGCATCTTCCTCGTTTCGAAATCCGAGATCCAGTGGTTTTACCAAGAGGGCGCAAGCCGCCTCTTCCCGGATGCGTTCGACCGCTATGTCGCGCCGATCCCCGAGGCCGAGCGCGGCGATCTCGTCACCGCTTTCTACAAACGCCTCACCGGCAGCGACGCCGCTGCCCGGATCGACGCCGCCCGCGCCTGGGCCCGCTGGGAAGGCCAGACCCTGTCGATCAAGGGCCCGGTGACCACGCCGCCGCGCTTCAACGAGGATGATTTCGTCGACGCCTTCGCGCGCATCGAGTGTCATTATTTCATCAATCACGGCTTTTTCAAAACCGATAACTGGCTGCTCCAACAGGCGAAGCTGAAGCTGCAGGCGACCCCCGGCGTGATTGTCCACGGGCGCTATGATGTGGTCACCCCGCTCTCGACCGCGTGGGCGCTCTCCAAGGCCTGGCCGAAAGCGGAGCTGCACATCGTGCCGGATGCCGGCCACTCCTCGATGGAACCCGGCATCATCGACCGGCTTGTTCAGGCCACGGACGATTTTGCCGACCAGCTGGCGGTTCGTTCGAGGGCCTAGGGACGAGGCTTGATCGGACGGTCGCGTTTTGGCCCAGTCCTGCCGCTGGCATTCAGATCTGCTTCGGAAACTGCGTCCCTAACCGACCGCATTCGGCGATCCGCTTCAACCGATATGCAGCCTGCTCCCTAAGCGCTTCATCTTCCGACGCAGCACATTGTTCGATCACGGTTGGAGATTCACGTGTTCCGATGTCTTGCAAAGCCCAAAGAACCTTCTTGTAGAACGAGCCATAGTCGTCCCAGTCCAAGTGGCTGAGACTCGGTTTGAGTTCGATTGCACGGCGCAGGTACTCGACACTTTCCGGCTGAGCGTAGTGTTGCAGGCGTTGCACGATTTCTTCGTGTTCGTCGTGGTTCGTGTCCAGCAGCCGGTGACGCAAGCCTTCGAGGAAAAGGTGAGGGTTCATACCGACGATGTATGGCGTTTCCCGAGGCAGATGCGCTTGCGCTTGCGCTAGTTGCCCGCTCAAAACGAAGTCGTGGATCAAGCTCGCTTGGTGGCTCTCGTCCGAAATACGAACGATCCACTCGGAGACATACCTCCGAACAGCCTCACCGCTTAGCCCTACTTGAATTCCTCGATAGGGCAGCGGGTTGTGATGGAGATCGCGTTCTGGGTCCCACTGCACACGGACGGGTGATCGCTCCTTCAAAGCGGCCCAGTCTTCTGCGGACATTCCCGCATCAGGATGGCTTTGGGAACTATGTTCAATCGCCCAAGCAAAACCCTCGTGCGTCAAATCGATTGCGAGGATGTGTTTCTGCCCGCTGTCTTTCTTTCCCCAGCCAGACCGATAAATCATCCAAAGGAAGGATGGCTTTATCCAAGTCATCCGAGACATGCTGAACGGGGGGGAGACGAAGGTTTGGGCGTTAAGTGCGCTGTCAGCGATCTCGTCCGAGAACGCCTGATCTACCCTGATCGTCTCTGGTCCGTAAAATGCTCTAATTTCTCGTTCTGGAGTTCCATACGGCATCCAATAGCAGCGAGAGAAAACCACAACAATCAGCGCGTTCCCTTTGGTTCATCGCGATTCAGGCTTTCATCTGCGAATGCTAAGTATCGAGTCACTTCGCGACTCCGCCTGGTACAGTTGGCAGTCGTCTGCTCATTCGGTATACCCGTCCCCGTCGGGAGGGCTCGCATGCGCAAACTAGCTGCTATCCTGGGCGCGGCCCTGTTCGTCTTCGCCGCGCCGCCTGCCCTTGCCCAGAAGCAGAAGTGCGAAGAATACGGCACGCCGGCCAAGCCGAACGCCGGCAGGAAGCTCGAGATCCAGACGGCGTCGGGG
>JBGTKE010000077.1:0-3149 GCA_041744775.1 Hyphomonas sp.
TGCGTGAGGCGCGTCTTGCTGCGACTTGACTTCCCCTAGGGCGTCATACCTCCCGTGGCAGAAACACGGGAGAACCGAACCATGAAAGTCGCAGCCGTCAAGAAACCGGGTGGCCTGGGCAACCTCGTCATCGAGGACCGCCCCGATCCGAAACCCAAGGCCGGCGAAGTGCTCGTCCGCGTGCGTGCCAGTTCGCTCAACTATCACGACTTCATCGTCGTCCTCGGCGGCATCCCCACCCCAGATGGCCGCATCCCGATGTCGGACGGCGCCGGCGAAGTTGTCGCCATCGGCGAGGGCGTCACAAAGTGGAAAGCGGGCGACAAGGTCCTCTCTCTCTTCTTCCCGAACTGGCAGTCAGGACAGGTCGAGGCCGCCGGTTTTGCCAGCGTTCCCGGTGATGGCGCGGACGGTTTCGGTTGCGAGCTTTATGCCGGACCAGAAACTGCCTTCACGCGTATGCCGAAGGGCTGGACGTTTGACGAGTCGGCCACGCTCCCCTGCGCCGCGCTGACGGCCTGGCGCGGCATGTATGTCGAAACCCGCACGAAGCCAGGCGACTGGGTCCTCGTACAAGGCACCGGCGGCGTCTCGATCTTCGCCCTCCAGTTCGCCAAGGCCACCGGCGCGCGCGTCATCGCGACGTCCTCTTCCGAAGCCAAGCTCGAGAAGCTGCGTACCCTCGGCGCCGACCACGTCATCAACTACAAGGAAAATCCCGACTGGGGCAAAAAGGCCTTCGAAATGACGGGCGGGCGCGGCGTCGACGAGGTCGTCGAGATCGGCGGGCCGGGCACGATGGCGCAGTCGATCAATGCCTGCCGTCCCGGCGGGCATATCTCGCTGATCGGCGTGCTCACCGGCGTCTCCGGCGAAGTGCCGACGGCGGCGCTGTTCTCGCGCAACATCACCCTGTCCGGCATCACGGTCGGCTCTCGCCGCCATCAGGAAGACATGGTGGACGCCCTCGACGCGACCGGCATCAAGCCGGTCATCGACAGCCGTTTCCCGCTCGACCAGATCGCCGCTGCCTTCGCCCACCAGGCCAGCCAGCAGCACTTCGGCAAGATCGTCCTGACGATCTAGGACGGCCGCAACTTTCAAAAGTCGCCGAAGCGCCCGCCTATTCGGCGGGCGTTTTCACGCGCAGGTCCTCGATCAGGCTGTCGCCATCCGGCGTATCCGGGTCGCCGTTCGCCTTGTGGATCCGATAGACCACGCCTGACAGGAATACGATGGCGATCAGGTTCGGGAAGGCCATCGACGCATTCGCAAGGTCGCCGAAGAGCCAGACAATGTTCACCTCCGACAGCGCGCCGATGAAGATGATGATCACCCAGATATATCGGAACGGCTTGGTCGCCCATTCGCCGATCAGGTAAGTGACGGCCTGTTCGGCATAATAGGACCAGCCGATGATGGTGGTGAAGGCAAAAAGCGTCAGGCAGAGTGTGACGATCCAGCCGCCGACCGGACCCGGCACGGCGTCCGTGAAGGCCCGGTTCGTCAGCGTCGCCGGGTTGGCGCCTTCCGACATCCATAGGTGGCTCGTCGTCTCTCCAGCCCATGACTTGAACTGTTCGGCCGTCGCCCAGCTGCCTTCGGCGGTGAGGATGACCAGCGCGGTCATGGTGCAGAGGATCATGGTGTCGATGAACACGCCGATCATCGCGATCTCGCCCTGTTTGGCCGGATTCTTCATCTGCGAGGCGGCATGCGCGATCGGGGCGGAGCCTTGGCCGGCTTCGTTGGAGAACAGGCCGCGCGCCACGCCGAACCGGATCGCTGAAAGGACAGCATAACCGGCCAGTCCGCCGACCGCCGATTGCAGGCCGAGGGCCGAGGAGAAGATCATGGCGAACGCACCGGGAATGAACTGGACATTGAGCGCCAGGATCACCAGACAGGCGACAATGTAGAGCGCCGCCATAGCGGGCACGAGATTTCCGGCTACCCGGCCGATGGACTTGATGCCGCCCACGATGACCACAAAGACGAGGGCTGCGAGGATGGCGCCGAGCAGCCAGAGCGGGATGCCGATCCCGCCGCCCGCAAAGGCGGACTGGATGTTGGCGGTCAGGCTGTTCGCCTGGATCATGCCGCCGGTGGCGGTGGCAGAGAAGATCGTGCCGATGCAGAAGATCGCGGCCAGCCAGCCCCAGTTCTTCCCGAGGCCTTTCTTGATGTAATACATCGGGCCGCCATTGATCCGGCCATATTGGTCAATCTCGCGGTACTTGATGGCCAGCGAGCTTTCGGCAAAGGCCAGCGCCATGCCAAGGATAGCGGTCACCCACATCCAGAAGATCGCGCCGGGACCACCAAGGGTCAGCGCCGTGGCGACGCCGACGATGTTACCGGTTCCGACCTGTCCGGACAGCGCGGTCGAAAGCGCCTGGAACGGCGTGATTGCGGCGGGGTCGCCGTTGCCCTTGCGGCCTTTCCAGACCTCGACCAGTGCCGGCACGAAGCGGAGCAGGGGGCGAAAGCCGAGCCGGAGCATGAAGAACACGCCGGTTCCCAGCAGGATGACGGCGATCGGCCCGAATGGCAGGACCTGCGCCCCGTTCCACTCGCCGCCCCAGATGAAACCGCTGACATTGGTCACGCCTGCTTCCAGGCTGGCATAAAAGTTCGCGAACATGTGGATGGGCCTCCCCGGCGCCGATAGTGTCAATTTGTGGGCACCGTAGCCGGGTTTGCCGGTCTGTGAAGGCGTTCTTTGCCGTAGCGCTTCCAGATGGAGGAAGGTTCTTTCAGCCTGCCTTCATTTGAGGCATAAGCCGCTCGATGACCGCTTCCCCCGACGCCAAGCCCCTGAAGGGCCTGTTTATCAGGACCTATGGCTGCCAGATGAATGTCTACGACTCCGAGCGCATCCGGGATGTGCTGAAGCCGCTCGGCTATGCGCCGGTCGACGCGCCCGAAGGCGCAGACCTCGTCGTCATCAACACATGCCATATCCGCGAGAAGGCGACCGAAAAGGTTTATTCTGAACTCGGCAAGCTGAAACAGATGAAACTCGCCTCCGGCGGGAAGATGACCATCGCCGTCGCGGGCTGCGTCGCGCAGGCCGAAGGCGCCGAGATCATCCGCCGCCAGCCCGCCGTCGATCTGGTCCTCGGCCCGCAGGCCTATCACAAGCTGCC
>JBGTKE010000078.1:0-5675 GCA_041744775.1 Hyphomonas sp.
GCCCATTCCGGCCCCGGCGCTGGCGCGGCGCGCTGCTGCGCCATGACGCGCAGGTGGATATCGAGATCCTGGCGCCCGACCGGCGGCCGGTTTCCGCCTCGGCCGACAACCAGGAAGTGCGCGATATTGCCCGGATCTCGGTCGAAGCCGACCACACGCGCCGGCTGACACTGCTATTCGATCCGGGCCATGCGCTCGACGAGCGCATCTTGACCGAGCAGTTTGCTTTCTAAGGTTTTCCTGCCGGCGCGCGTCAGCTTGCTGTTAAGGCTTGGCGGTTAGCCTGTAGGCCTCAGCTCAAAGGCCCGTTGCATGCTCGGAAAACTTCTCGCCAGGACTAACTTCGCCGGCTCCAGCCATCGGAAGTCGAGCCAGCCCCTGCCGCCACCGGACATTTCGCGGGTGATCAAGCCCGCCGCGCCTGCCTATTCCGCCGCCTTCTCCGAAGCCCGGACCGAATCGCTGGCCGAGGAAGCCGAACGGGCCGTCGACAGCCTCGCCGAGCAGTTCGAAGCCTGGATGCGCCGGGATCTCGAATCGCTGCGCGATACCTGGGCCGGCGCCCAGAAGCCGGTGGCGACGGCCGAGGACTACCGAAGCCTCTACACGGCCGCGCACAACATCATGGGCGCGGCTCCGTCCTACGGCTTTCCGGCGGTCGCGCGGCTCAGCAAGTCGTTGTGCCTGCTGCTGTCCCAGACACGGCCCGGCGAGAATGCGCCGCTGATCAACCTGCATGTCGAAGCCTGCCGGGCGGCCATTGCCGCAGGTCCGGAAGGCGATGCGAGCCATTCGGTGGCGAACGCGGTGTGCGACGCGCTGGAGCGGCGGGTGGCGACGCGCCTCGCCGGCTGATCAGACGTTGACGCGGGACAAGAGTTCCATCGTCTGGCCGTATCCGGCTTCCTGGGGAATATAGAGACAGGGCTCGCCGTCGGGTGACTTGCCGACTTTCGGCAGTACGCTGACGACCGGCTCGGCGCCGAACGTGCTCACGGCGTCTTCAACCGACGTGGCGCGGGCGAGCTTGGCGAGGTTCATCCGTGTGGGGAAGATGATGGTGGCGGTGCCGCCGCGTTCCTGCGCGAGCGCGTCTTCGGCGGACAGCCAGACGGCATCGGTGGTCTCGCGCCCATCATGCGCCGCGATCTGCCAGAGCGGTGCGGGCGCGAGGTAGAAGTGCGTGTCGAACCGCTTCGGCATCATCACCGGCGTGATCCAGTGGCCGAAATGCACGAGGCTATCGAGGGCGAGCACGAGTTCGTGCTCCTTCATCAGGGCAAGGAAGGACATCTCGCCCCGGTCCACGGCGCTGCGGTGGGGGGCCAGGAGTTCGGCAATGTCGGCGCCGACAAGAGGCGCGCCGGGACCGCGCAGAGCCCGGCGGCGGGCGATCAGCAGGCCGGATTCCTCATACGCCTCGCGGATGGCGGCGATGCGCGCATCCTGCTGGACGGGGCCGAAATCGCCGTCGGTCCAGTCATCCCAGTCCGCGCTCGCATCGGCGGCCGCCGCCTTGCCGCCCGGGAAAACCAGCGCGCCGGCGGCAAAATCGATCTCGTAATGGCGTTTCACCATCAGCACTTCCGGCTTCAACGACGCGTCGCGCAGCAGAAGGATCGTGGCTGACAGCCGGGGTTCGGGCGGGGCGGGTTCAGTCATGATGGCCAAATTCCTTAAAATTTCCGGGAAAACTCACCGGCCGGCTGCGCGTGATGTTCAACTCCAGCCGTTAGGGAAGGCAAGAGCCCGTCATGTGACGCAGCAAGGAAACCGGATGCGCCCCCTCCCTCGCCCCAATGTGAGCCTCGTGCAGCCTGTGCGCGCGCCGTCCGTCCGGTTCAAGCCCGTGATGCACCTGCTGGGCGGGGATTCGCTCGGTCTCGTTGCCGATGAACCGGTCGAGTTCGAGGAACGTGCGTCCTTCGGGCCCGTCGCCAATGACAATGAAATCCCGAGCCCGGCCAAGTGGATGGCGGGGCGGCTTGAGCGGATTGCCAGCGCCGCCTGCGCGCAGGAACTGCCGCACCGCCCGATTCTCGTGGCCGCACCGATGGCCGGTCTTTCCGATCCGGATACCGCGGTTACCTGCGACGCCGCTGTGCGCCGCACGATCCTCTGCCAGCAGGAATTCTGCCTGATGTTCACGGACGCCGCCTTCGCGGGCGACCCTGCCGACAGCACGGCGCGCATCGCGCGCCTGCGCCGGGTGGGGTTCCGCGTCGGCATCGACATGCGCCATTCCTGGCAGACACCGCTCAGCGAAAGCTTCCGCCTACTGATCGACACGATCCGGGTGGACGCCGGCGCCCTGGAAGCTTCGAACGAGCTGTGTGATGTCGTGTATGCTGCAAAGGCAGCCGGCATCCTGGTCGTGGCCGATCAAGCCAACTGGCGCGACGGGGATTACCTGAATGACCTGGGTGTCGCCGGAGCCGTTGCGCCGCAGACGGACGCCTGAACTCAGGCGGCGTCGGTATCCTCCACCGCGTCTTCCCGCGACGCCATCTCGGAATAATAGTCGAGCTTGTCGAGCAGGTAGTCGAGATCGTCTTTCGGGATCGCCTGGAACTGCGTCAGCACGCGCTCGATCATCCGTGCACGGAACCGGGCGCGGTCATTCGGCCCGCCATCATGCTGCGTATCGTGGAACACGGTGACGGCGGCCTTGAAGGCCGGCAGCATCTTGCGCGGCAGGCCGGCGCGGTCGAACACGGCCTGAAGCCCAAGTGGGCCGGCATCATGGATCATCAGCCAGACGCGCTGGTGGGCAACGCCTGAGAGTTCGGACACGGCGTGCTCGACGAAGCGCATGTGCCCGCAGCAGAGCGCGCGCATGATCAGCGAGTTCGAAAGCCGGCCATTGAGGTTCAGCTGCGAGACGAAGCGCGGCAGGTCGTTGGTGCGGCCGGCCTGTTCCACCAGATCGATCGTCGCGCGCTCGCGGGCGCTGGCGGCGAGGTCGATGGCGAGCTGGGCGGGAAGTTCGTGGCGGTTCACGAGAATATCGAACAGCTGGCCGGAGACCAGCGACACCATCTTCTCGGCAATATGCGTCGGGATGAAGTCGCGCTTGATCAGGCCGGCCTGGACAATCTCGTCGCGGCCGAAGCGGCGGAGCGTGTCGTCATAGGCCTTGTCGGTCCATTCTGCGCCGCGATTGACCGAGAGCGCGCGGACCGCTTCGACAGCGCCGTGTTCGGAGATGACTTCGGTGAGCGTGATCGACAGCGCGTCGCGGCTGGCAATCGCGGCCTGCTTGGCGGCGGTGACACAGAGCACCAGTTCGACAAGGTCCTCGTCCGAGAAGACCGGCGAATCCTGGAGCACGGGAATCGCGACCGCTTCGATGTCGCGGGCAAGCTTCAGCGCGACTTCCCGCGGCAGGATCGGCGACGAGCGCAGCGTCACCGCCAGCGTGCGGCGCACGAGGTCGGCGGCGTCTTCGGCGAGGATCGTGATGATCTCCTCGGCGTAGGCTTTTTCGGTATCGGTCAGCACATCCAGCGCGATGCGGCGGCACAAACGGTGCGCGACCGAGGCACGCTGCTCCGGCGTTTCGCCCCGCATCAGGCGAAGGATGTCGTCCTCTGTCAGCTGGGGCCGGATGGTCTGGACCGTCATGGGCGGGCTCAATCCTCAGTTTCGGAATATGGCCGAACCCTGGGCGAGGCTGGTTAATATCCGTTTACCAAGCGGCTTTTCCTGCAACACGGCGCAAAGAAAAAACCGGCCGGATTGCTCCGGCCGGTTTCCAAAATACAGCGGAAAAGCAACGCTTAAGCGTCTTCTTCCTTGAAGAGGTCGTCGCGGGAAACCGAGGTTTCCTCAACCGTGGCGACTGAGAGGATGTGGTCGACGACCTTGTCCTCATAGATCGGGGCGCGCAGCTGGGCCATCGCGTTCGGGTTCTTCTGAAAGAACTGCACGACTTCCCGCTCCTGGCCCGGATATTGGCGGGCTTCGCGGATCAGCGCCTGGTTCACTTCCTGCTCGGTGATCCGCACGTCCGAGATGCGGCCCATTTCGGCCAGCACGAGGCCGAGGCGCACGCGGCGTTCGGCGATCTTGCGGTACTCGGCTTTCAGCTCGTCTTCCGGCTTGTCTTTTTCTTCGGCCGTCACGCGGCCGGCATCCAATTCGGTCTGCAGCTGCTGCCAGATCTGATTGAACTCCTGCTCCACCATGCCGGGCGGCAGGTCGAAGCTGTGCGCCACGTCGAGCTTGTCGAGCAGGTCACGCTTGGCCTTGGCGCGCGAGGCATTGGCATGTTCGGCGGTGATCTGGTCACGCACGAGGCCGCGCAGCTGTTCGAGGCTTTCGAGGCCGAGGCCCTTGGCGAACTCTTCGTCGAGTTCAGGCGTCTGCGGGGCGCGGACTTCGTGGACTTTCGTTTCGAAGACAGCCGCCTTGCCGGCGAGATTGGCGGCCTGGTAATTCTCGGGGAACGAAACGTTGAGCTCTTTCTCGTCGCCGGCCTTGACGCCGACGAGCTGCTCTTCGAAGCCCGGGATGAAGCGGTTCGAGCCGACGACGACCGACTGCTGCTCCGCCGTGCCGCCCTCGAAGGCTTCGCCGTCGATCTTGCCGACGAAATCGACGATGACGGCGTCGCCATCAACCGACACTTCATCCGCGCCGCGCGGCTCGTACTTGATGTTCTGCTCGGCGATGCGCTTCAGCGACTCGTCGATCTGCTCGTCGGTGACGTCCGCAACCGGGCGGGTGATCGTCAGGCTGGCGGCCTCGACGGGCGTGAATTCCGGCATCACGTCGACGTTCATCTGATAGGCGAGGTCCGCCTCACCCTTGACGACTTTCTCGATGTCGCCGTCCATCTTCACGGCCGGCTGGCCGGCGGGGCGCAGGGCGCTGTCCTCGAGGGCTTTCTGGTTGGTCTCGTTGACCAGCTTGTCGATCAGCTCGCCCATCAGGTCGCGGCCATACATCTTTCGCACATGGGCGGCCGGAACCTTACCCGGACGGAAGCCCTTGAGCTTCATCTGCGGGCGGATTTCCTCGATCCGCTGGGCGAGCTTCGCCTGGAGCTCCGTAGCGCTAACCTTCACCTCAAAGGTGCGGCTGAGACCTTCTGCCTTGGTCTGAGTGACTTCCATGTCCTCGTCTTTCGTCAATGAATGCATGGCCGGGGGTGCCGCATGGGGCCCCGGATACGCTGAATCCTGCCTGAAGCGGCGGCTTATGTCATATGGGGAAGGCCCTGTCCACGCCGCGCGGCGGGCGATTGCAGCGCCGTTCCGGCCCCCTGCCCGAGCGCCCGCTACACCGGGTGATTGCCCCCGGCTGAACCCTCGCGTAAGAGCCCCTCACGTGCGGATGTGGCGGAATTGGTAGACGCACTGGATTTAGGTTCCAGCGCCGCAAGGTGTGGAGGTTCGAGTCCTCTCATCCGCACGTGGCATACAACCCTACCCTAACTCCCCATGCAGCGCGCTCAGGATGTCCGGCAGCTGCTGTTCCAGGTCTTCGGCGATCAGACCGGCCCCGATGCGGCGGCCGGCTTCGCCGTGGATCCAGGCAGCCATGGCGGCGGCGAGGAAGGTGTCGACGCCTTGCGTCATCAGGCCGGCGAGGATGCCGGCGAGCACGTCGCCGGAACCGGCGGTGGCGAGCCAGCGGGTGGCGTGGGTGTTGACGACGCCATGGCCGCCCGG
>JBGTKE010000079.1:0-16159 GCA_041744775.1 Hyphomonas sp.
GCGAACAGGCCGCCCTGACCGCCCTGCCGGTCACCGGCCGAACTGGTCGCGTGCTGCGAGAGCACCCCGGCGGAGTCGAACACCTTGGAGCGGTTGGCCTCGAGCCGGTCGAGCGCGCCCGCCCGGGCAAGTGATTCGAAGGCCTTCTTGTTGACCTGCCGCGGATCAATCCGTTCGGCAAAGTCGTAGAGGTCCTTGAACGGACCGCCTTCGCTGCGAATGGCCGCAACATGGCGCATCGCTTCCACCCCAACGCCTTTCAGAGCTCCGAGCGCATAGACGATCGAACCGTCCCGAACGTCAAAGTCCGCGCCTGAGGTATTGATGTCCGGCGCGAGTACAGGAATGCGGAGCCGCTTGGCCTCCAGGAAGAAAGCCGCCAGCTTGTCCGTGTTGCCGATATCGAGGCTCATCGAGGCAGCGAGGAACTCGACCGGGAAATGGCACTTCAGGTATCCGGTCTGGTAGCCGACAAGCGCGTAGGCCGCGGCGTGCGATTTATTGAAGCCGTAGCCGGCGAACTTCTCCATCGTGTCGAAGATTTCGTTGGCGAGGTTTTCCGCCATGCCTTTGGTTTGCGCTGCGCCTTCGACGAAACGCTTGCGCTGCGCCACCATCTCTTCCAGTTTCTTCTTGCCCATCGCCCGCCGCAGCAGGTCGGCCTCACCGAGAGAATAGCCGGCGACTTCCTGCGCCATGCGCATGACCTGTTCCTGATAGACGGGTACGCCGTAGGTCGCCTCAAGAATAGGCCGAAGGTCGGGGTGCTGGTAGCGGACGGAGCTCGGATCATCCTTGCCCTGAACATAGACCGGGATGTTCTCCATCGGTCCCGGCCGGTAGAGCGAAATGATCGCGATCACGTCTTCGATATTGTTCGGCCGGACACGCCGCAGCGTGTCCCGCATGCCGGAACCCTCCAGCTGGAATACGCCGAGGGTCTCGCCGCTCGCCATAAGGTCATAGGTCGCCGCATCGTCGAGGCTGCGCCAGCCGGGGCCGACTTCCTTGCCGCTCGCTGCAATGAATTTCATGGCGCGGTCGATGACGGTGAGCGTTTTCAGGCCGAGGAAGTCGAACTTCACGAGGCCCGCCATCTCGGCGTATTTCATGTTGAATTGCGATGCCGGCAGTTCCGCACGAGGATCATTGTAGAGCGGCACAAGATTGACGAGCGACCGGTCCGCGATCACCACGCCGGCCGCGTGCGTGCCCGCGTTGCGGTAGAGGCCTTCCAGCGCCCGCGCGATCTCGATGAGTTCGCCGACGCGGGCATCCGCCGCGATCTCGTCGTCAAACTTCGGCTCGCCCGCAATCGCTTCATCCAGCGTCGGCGGTTTTGCCGGATTGAACGGGATCAGCTTCGCAAGCCGGTCGACCTGATGATACGGCATCTGCATTACCCGGCCGACATCGCGCACCACGGCCTTCGCCTGCAAGGTGCCGAACGTGATGATCATCGCCACGCTGTCGGCGCCATACTTGTCGCGAACATAGCGGATCACCTCGCCGCGCCGCTCCTGGCAGAAGTCGACGTCAAAGTCCGGCATCGAGACGCGCTCTGGATTGAGGAAGCGCTCGAACAGGAGGTCGAACCGGATCGGATCGAGATCCGTGATCAGAAGCGACCAAGCGACCAGCGAGCCTGCACCCGACCCACGCCCGGGGCCGACGGGGATGCCGTTCGACTTCGCCCATTTGATGAAGTCGGAAACGATCAGGAAGTAGCCCGGAAAGCCCATGCGCTCGATGACGCCGAGTTCAAATTCAAGTCGTTCGATATAGACGTTCCGGTCGGCATACAGACGATCCGCCTCGGCGAGCCGAAGTTCGAGTCCCTCCTGCGCCTGCAGCCGAAGCTCCTCTGGTTCCGAGCGTCCACCTTGGGTGAAGCCCGGCAGGATCGGGTCGCGGGTTTCCGCCCGCACCGCGCAGCGCCGCGCAATCTCGACTGTGGAGGCAATCGCTTCCGGCAAGTCCGCGAAAAGTACGCGCATGGCGGTTGGTGACTGCAGATACTGCGACCGCTCCACACGCTTGCGATCGTCCTGTCCGAGATATTCGCCATTGGCGATGCACATCAGCGCATCATGTGCCACGGCGTCGTCCGGCCTCAGGAACCGGGCATCGTGCGCCGCGACAATCGGCAGGTCCAGCTCGTAGGCAAGCTCAAGCAATCCTGCCTCGCTTTTCAGTTCGGCCTGCGTCCCGTGGCGCGTGATCTCCACATAGCAACGGCCCGGATAGGCGGCCGCGAGCGTGGACAGTTCGGTGCGCGCATCCCCCATCCTGCCCTTCTGGATATGGCGGGCCACTTCGCCCTCCGCGCCGCCGGTCAGGAGTATGAGCCCGGCCGTATTTTCCAGCAGCAGGCGCCGGTGCAGTTTCGGCACGCCGTCCGGCGCATCCAGGAAGGCACGCGAGGACAGGTACATGAGCCGCTGGTAGCCGGCTTCGTTCTGGGCATAGAGCGAAATGCGGGTGGTTTCCGACCGCGGGGCGCCGTCGGTGACATCGAAACAGCAGGCCATGATGGGCTGCACGCCGTATTCAGAGAGCTTCATCGACAGTTCGAGCGCGCCGAACAGGTTGTTCCGGTCGGTCACGGCCGCCGCAGGCACAGCGTTCGCCTTGCACCATTTGGCGATGTCCGAAGGCGTGATCATGCTCTCGAGCAGCGAATAGCTCGAGCGGATTGCCAGCGGGATGAAGAGCGGAGTATCCATGAAATTACCTCGTCCCGCCCAGACTCTCACCGAATCGGGCAAAACGCCAAGGCCCCTTGGCGGTCTTCCACAGGCTCTTACTCTGCGTAGTCCACCAGTTTCCCGTCTTTCAGCGTCAGGATCCGGTCCATGTGACGGGTCAGCGCCATGTTGTGGGTGGCCACCAACACCCCGGCTCCCTCCTCCCGCACCATCTTGATCAACGTCACGAAGACGCGTTCCGTCGTGGCCGGATCGAGATTGCCTGTCGGTTCATCCGCAATCACGAGGCGCGGATCGTTGGCCAGTGCGCGGGCGATGGCGACGCGTTGCTGCTCGCCGCCGGAGAGCTGCGCGGGCTGGTGATAGAGCCGCTCGGCAAGGCCCATCTCGTCCAGCAGCGAGGCGGCCTTTGCCCGGGCTTCCTTGCGGCTCTTGCCCGCGATCATCAGCGGCATGGCGACGTTATCGACCGCATTGAATTCCGGCAGCAGGTGGTGGAACTGATACACGAATCCGATCTTCTTCCGGCGGATCGCCGTGCGGCCGTCTTCGTTGAGCTTGAGGCAATCCGTCCCGTCGAGCAGCACATCCCCGGCTTCGGGGCGTTCCAGCAAGCCTGCCGTGTGCAACAGGGTGGACTTGCCCGATCCTGACGGGCCGACCAGGCCGACGAGTTCCCCGGGTGCGATGCGCAGGTCCGTGCCGCGCAGGACCGGCAAGTCGCCAGCGCTCGTCTTATACGTGCGATCAATCGCCTTGAGTTCGAGAACGGGCGCGGCGGTCATTCGAACCTCAGGGCTTTGACGGGATCCTGAGACGATGCCCAGATGGCCGGGATCATCGACACGAACATTGACATGAAGAGTGCGTAGGCGCCCGTGCTGAACACCTCGCCCCAGTCGAGGATCGCCGGCAGGTGATCAAGGCCGTACTGCTCGGCCGGGAAGACTTCCCCGTCGATTGCCAGGTTTATGAGGCCCTCGATCGGGCCGATGTTCAGGATGAAAAGTATCCCGACGATCATGCCCAAAAGAGCCCCTGCCGTACCGAGCGCCGTGCCCACCATCAGGAACACGCGCAACACACCGGACCGGCTGAGCCCGATCGTGCGCAGGATGGCGATGTCGCGTGTCTTGTTCTTCACCAGCATCACGACACCGACGATGATGTTGAGCGTGGCGATCATCATGATGATGGTGACCAGCAACCGCACCATCACGCGCTCGGTCCGCAGCGCGCCGAGATAGGTCCGGTTCTTGGTTTTCCAGTCCCGCAGCAGCAGGCTGTAACCGGTCGCATCCGAAATCTTCTGCATGACAGTATCGGTCGCGTCCGGATTCTTCACGCGGATGTCGAGATACTGGAAACGTCCCTTGGATTGGAACAGGATCTGCGCCTGCTCCATCGGCATGAACACGTACACATTGTCGAGCTGGGCGCTCCCGGTACGGAAGATATCGCCCACGATGTAGGATTTGCTGATGGGGGTCTGCCCGACCGGCCCGGACCGCATCTGGGAGGTAACGACCTCGACCTGGTCGCCAATGCCGAGGCCCAGATTGGCCGCGAGATACTGACCGATCATGATGACATTCCCGCCATTCCGGCCTTCACCGAAACCGCCTGCTATTGCTGCCGCGCCGCCATCCTTGAAGATCGGCATGGTCGCCAGGTCTGCCGGCGGGATCGCCCGGATGACGCCGCCGGTGCGCACGCCGTTGGCCGACAACAGTACGAACTGCTCGATATAAGGCGATACGCTCAGCACGCCCGGCACCGTCCTGACGATGGCGGCGATCTCGATCGACTCTTCCTGCGGATAGCCATCGACAGCCGCAGCAATGTGGGGCTCGCCGCCGAGCAAAGCGTCGAGCAATGTCGCGCGGAAACCGCTCATGATCGACATGGTGATGATCAGGGCGGCGACCGCAAAGAAGATGCCGACAAAGGAGATGATTGCGATGAGGCTGGCGCCGCCATGCTCACGGCGGGCGAGAAGGTAGCGCCAGGCGAGGGTCCGTTCGAGGCGGCCAAACGGACCGGCCACCTTCGCGCCGTCATTGCTCACGCCGTGACCCTCCGGACAGCTTCTTCGACCGGCACTTCGATCTTCTCGCCGGTCTTGCGGCGTTTGAGTTCGACGACGCCTTTCTCAAGGCCTTTGGGGCCCACCACGATCTGCCAGGGGAGGCCGATCAGGTCCATCCGCGCGAACTTTGCCCCGGCCCGGTCGTCGGTGTCATCGTAGAGCGCTTCGACGCCGGCCTTTGCCAACTGCGCGTAGAGCGCGGCGCAGGCCTCCTCGCAGGCGGCATCGCCCGCGCGCATGTTGATGATGCCGGCGGGGAACGGGGCAACCGCGTCCGGCCAGACGATGCCGTTCTCGTCATGGCTCGCTTCGATGATGCCGCCGACGAGGCGCGAGACGCCGATGCCATAGCTGCCCATGTGGACCGGCACCATCTGACCGTCCGGACCCTGAACAACGGCGTTCATCGGCGCCGAATACTTTGTGCCGAAATAGAAGATGTGGCCCACTTCGATGCCGCGCGCCGACACCCGGCGCGCTTCGGGCAGCGCTTCGAAGGCTGCGGCATCGTGCATTTCTTCTGTCGCCGCATAGAAGCGCGTGCGCTGTTCGACTACCGGCACGAGATCGCCTTCGAAATCGAGATCGAGGCCCGGCGCCGGCAGGTCCAGCAGTTCGCGGTCACAGAACACAGCGCTCTCGCCCGTGTCGGCGAGGATGATGAATTCGTGGCTCAGGTCTCCGCCGATCGGACCTGTATCTGCCCGCATCGGAATCGCCGTCAGTCCCATCCGGTCAAAGGCGTTGAGATAGGCGCAAAACATCTTCCGGTAGGCCTTGCGCGCGTCTTCTTCCGTAAGGTCAAACGAATAGGCATCCTTCATCAGGAACTCACGGCCGCGCATCACGCCGAAGCGGGGGCGGACTTCGTCGCGGAACTTCCATTGCTGGTGATAAAGGTTCAGCGGCAGCTGCTTGTAGCTCTTCACATAGCTGCGGAAGACGTCGGTGATCAGCTCTTCATTCGTCGGGCCGAACAGCATGTCCCGGTCGTGCCGGTCCTTGATACGCAACATCTCCTTGCCATAGGCCTCATACCGGCCAGACTCGCGCCAGAGGTCTGCCTGCTGGAGGGTCGGCATCAGCATTTCGACGGCGCCGGAACGGTCCATCTCTTCGCGCACGATCTGCTCTATCCGCTTCAGGACTCGGAAGCCGAGCGGCAGCCAGGAATAGATGCCCGCGCCGTTCTGCCGGACCATGCCGGTGCGGAGCATCAGCTGGTGCGAGACGATCGAGGCGTCCGCCGGCGCTTCCTTGGAAACGGGCAAGAAGTAGTTCGACAGACGCATTCACGGTTCTCTTTCGGGCTATCCTGACCCGGCTCACTAGCCGGTCAGGGGCCTATTGCGCAAGCAGGAGGGGGACGACAAGCGCGGCTAGGGCCGTGACCAAGACAGCGCCGCCCGTGGCCCAGACCGCCTTCTTCAGCAGCATGGGATTCTTGGGCGCAGCCTCTTCGGTGCCCGGAATGGTCGAGCCATCCTCCCATTGGCCTTTCACGCCGATCGGAAGGACCACGAAGAAGCTGATCCACCAGCCCAGTACGAAGACGATAACGACGCCAGGAAGAGTCATCAGTGGTGGCCCTGTGGCGTTTCCATGAGTTCGACCAGCACACCATTGGAATTCTTGGGGTGCACGAAGATGATCAGGGTCCCGTGCGCACCAATCCGCGGCTTGCCGAGGACGGTGGCGCCGCGCTTCTCCATTTCGGTGACCGCCTGGTTGATGTCCGCAACTTCGAAGCACACATGATGCTGGCCGCCGGCCGGGTTCTTCTTGATGAAATTGGCAATCGGCGAGGCTTCGTTCAGCGGCTCGATCAGTTCGATCTGGCTGTTGGGCAGGTTGACGAAACAAACTTTCACGCCCTGCTCCGGCATGTCGAACGGCGCGGTGATGTCCGTCGCGCCATACAGCGTGCGATAGGTCTCGCAGGCTTGGTCGATGTTCGGCACGGCCACGCCGACATGGTTCAACGGGCCGATCTTGAAGTCACTCATGTTGCTTCAGCTCCTCAGTACAATCACTTCGATCAACGGGCGGATTCCGAACTCGATCTCGCACGCCTTGCGCAGGGCCCTGCCGACGACTTTCTCGACGACCTCGTCGTCCATACGGTCGCGCTTCTTGATGCCGCCCAGCGCCCGTGCGGCGGCTTCATCCAGCGATTCAAGGCTCTCGTCGGCGATACGGCCATCCGACTCTGACAGGCCTTTGACCGCAATCACCGGGCCATCGAAGACATCGCCGTCATCGTCAAGGCAGATCGTCGCGAAGATCAGACCGCTGACGGAAAGCCGCCTGCGCTCGATCAGGCCTTCGGCGGCTTCCGGCACCAGCCGTTTGCCATCCAGCATCAGGCGCCCAGCCGGCACCTCGTCGATGACTTCAGGCTCGCCCGGCGCTAGGCGGATGAGGCTGCCATTGCGCGGCGTCAGCGCAGAGTGCACCTGAAGTGACTTCGCATAGGCGGCATGTTCCACGATGTGACGCCGCTCGCCATGCACGGGGACCGCGATGTGCGGCCTGACCCATTGGTACATGCGCCGCAATTCATCCCGGCACGGATGGCCCGAGACGTGGATCGGCTCTTTTACCATCCGGGGCGTGATGACCCGGATCCCCTGCTCCGCCAACATGTTCTGCAAGGCATAGACCGAACTCTCGTTGCCCGGAATCAGGCGCGAGGAAAAGATCACCGTGTCGTCGGGCCGGAGTGAGACATTGCGATGGTCGCCGCGCGCGATCCGTGACAGCGCAGCGTTCGCCTCGCCCTGACTGCCGGTGCAGAGGTAAAGAATGTTTTCAGGCGGCAGGTAACCTGCCTCGGCCTCGTCCACGAACTCGAGTTTCGGCGGCAGGATGCCGACCGATTTCGCCGCGTCCGTAATCTTGTGCATACTCCGCCCGACGAGGCAGACATCGCGGCCAGCCGCATTGGCCGCTTCGATGATCGATTTCACGCGGGCGACGTTCGACGCAAAGGTCGTGACGGCGACGGCACCCGTCTGCTGCGCAATGAGGTCGATCAGGCCCCTGCGGACCGTGTCTTCCGATCCGGCTTCTCCGCTTTCGAACACGTTGGTGGAGTCGCACACCATCGCCAGAACGCCGCGATCTCCGAGGGCCGTGAGGCCTTCGATATCCGTCCGTGCACCGATCAACGGCTCCGGATCGATCTTCCAGTCGCCCGTATGCAGGATCATCCCGGCGGGTGTCTGAATTGCAAGCGCGTTCGGCTCGGGAATGGAGTGCGTCAGTGTCATGTACCGGACGACGAACGGTCCGGCTGTAACCGAGGATTCAAGCGAGATGGTCTTCAGGAGGCGCGTATCGACACCCCGCTCCTGCATCTTGCCGCGAACGAGTTCGGCAGTGAACGGCGTCGCGTAGATTGGCGCTTTGGTTCTCAGCAGCGGATACAGGAGGCCGATGGCCCCGATATGATCTTCATGCGCGTGAGTCAGGAACACGGCATCGATGTGCTCGCCGACCAGATAGGCCGGGTCCGCGCAGATCAGGTCAATCCCCGGTGTCGTCGGGCCGCCAAAGGTCACGCCGATATCGACGATGATCCAGCGCCGCGCATGCGCCGGCCCGTAGCCGTAGGCATTCAGGTTCATGCCGATCTCACCGCATCCGCCAAGCGGGAGGAATACGAGTTCGTCTGTCGTCGCAGCGCTATCAGGCATCAGGTTTCAACGGTTCCGTTTCCAGACTTCCAGCAATCCGCGGATCAGGACGTCCTGGTCATAATGGTCGATGGTTTCGCTCGCGCCTTCGAAAAGGGAGGCTACCCCCCCTGTGGCGACGACGGTCATCGGCTCACCATACTCGGCTTTGACGCGCCGCACGAGCCCATCAATCAGTTCGATATATCCGAGGAAAACACCGGATTCCATCGCTGACACCGTATCCTTGCCGATTACCCGGGCCGGCTTCTGGATGGCGATCCGGGGAAGCTGGGCGGCCGCCTCATGTAGCGCGCGCATCGAGAGATAGATGCCGGGCGAGATGATGCCACCCTCGAAAGCACCATCGGCCGCCACTATGTCCAGCGTCGTCGCCGTGCCGCTGTCGATCACGATCAGAGGCCCAGGATACTTCACGTGGGCACCAAGCGCCGAAGCGATCCGGTCAGCGCCGACCTGCTCGGGATGGCGCACGCGCAGCTCCACCCCGGTCTTCAGGCCCGCTTCACCGATGAACATTGGCTCGACGTTCAGGTAGCGGCGCGCCAGGTTACGGAAGTTGAATTGCGCCTGCGGCACCACGTTCGAGATCACACAGCCTTTCGTTCCGGCGAGGTTCACACCGTGCATGTCCGCCAGACGCCAGAGCCAGGACGCATGGTCATCGGCCGTCTTGGTCGAATCTGTCGCGCTTCGCCAGCTGTGAACCCAGTCATCCCCGTCATGCAGGGCGAAAACGGTATTGGTGTTGCCAACGTCAATTGCGAGCAGCATGGCTCATCAGCTCCTGCGGATTTCTACTTCACCGGCCCTTATGGAGCGCCGCGTTCCCTCGGGCAATCGAAGCACCAGAGCGCCGTCCTGCTCCAGGTCCTCGAAAACCCCTTCAATTACAACATCACCCGCGCGAATGTGAACGGTCTGCCCCAAGGCTTCCGCCCGCGCGAGCCAGGTCTGACGTATCTCAGAGAAGCCCGTCCGCGCCTGCTCGAGGCGGCCGGCGAAGGCGCGGCGCAGGCTGGCGAGCACGAAATCGACCCGGGTCGCCGGAGCCATGCCCACCTCAATCAAGCTCGTGACGGGCTGCGAGAGGTTCTTGGGCGTCGCCAGCACATTGATGCCTATGCCGGCGGCAATCCAGAAGTCCGCGCCGGTTCCGCCCGTTTCAACGAGGATCCCCGAGACTTTCCGGCCATCGATCCGGACGTCGTTCGGCCACTTGAGACGCGCGTCGGCGCCGGGAGCATGCTCCATCACCACATCGCTGACGGCCAGCGCCGCGGCAAACGGCGTCCGGAGAGCAACGGCAAGTCCGCCCGGCTCATGGAACAAGGCGGTGGCGTAGACATTGCCCGGCGGCGATACCCATTGGTGGACCTGCCGGCCCCGGCCAGCCGTCTGCTGTTCCGCGACGATCCACTGATCGTGGAAACCGGTCGCCACGCGCCGCTTGGCTTCGGTGTTCGTGCTGTCGATGATGCCCATCTGATGCACGGGCCAGGCCTCACTCAACGCACAAGCCCCGATGCCGCAAAGCTCGCCCATCCGCCGGTGCCCAGCTCATTGATGAACACCATGAACACGAAACCCGCGACGATCGAACACAGCACGACGGTGGCCATCACCGACATGTCGACCCGCTCGAACCGCTCTGTCGGTTCATCGAACCACATGATCTTGATCAGTTTCAGATAGTATCCGAGCGAAATCACCGACGAGATCACAACGAGGATGGCGAGCGGAAGGAGGCCCGATTCAAGGCCCGCGCGCAGGACCTCGAACTTGCCGAAGAAGCCGCCGAACGGCGGAAGGCCGGCGATCGAGAAGATCAGCACCGAGAGCGTAATTGCCAGAGCCGGCTTGTTGCGGGCGAGGCCGCCCAGCTCGGAGATGCCCTCGACCATACCTCCGCGCCGGCGCATGGCGAGCACAGCGGCAAACAGGCCCAGCGACGAGACGGCATAGATTGTCGTGAAGGTCAGCAGTGCGGCCGCGCCAAACTCCTGCCCTGCGGCGACCGCCACGAGGGCGTAACCGACGTTGGCAATCGAGGAGTATCCAAGCAGGCGCTTGAGGTTGTTCTGCAGCAGCGCGCCGAGCGAGCCGATCATCATCGACAGGCCGGCGATTATGGAAACAATCAGCTGCCACTGGTCGATGGCGTCCCCGAACACCGTGAACAGCACGTTGGCGAAGACCACCGTCGATGCCATCTTCGGCGCCGACGCAAAGAAGGCGACCACCGGCGTAGGCGCGCCTTCATACACATCCGGCGTCCAGACGTGCATCGGTGCTGCCGAAATCTTGAACGCGAGGCCCACAATCATCAGCACCATGCCGAACATCGCGCCCGTCGATAGGCCCGCGTCCGCGATGCCTGCAAACGAGGTGGTGCCGGTGAAGCCATAAACCAGCGACGCGCCATACAGCAGCATGCCGGACGCGAGAGCGCCGAGCACGAAATACTTGAGACCCGCTTCGGAAGAGCGCGCGGAGTCCCGATGGAACGCGGCGAGCACGTAGGACGAGAGGCTGAGCGTCTCGACGCCCATGTAGAGCGTCATCAGGTCCGCAGCGGACAGGATGATGCCCATACCGAGGCTCGCGAAGATAACCAGCAGCGAATACTCGTAGCGGATGGTTTCATGCCGCTTGAGGAAACCCTCGGCGATGAACAGCGCAATGCCGGCAAGAATGAAGCTGATCACCTTGGCAAAGTTCACGAACGTATTCGTGCGGACAAGACCGCCAAACGCTTCGCCGCCGCCAAAGTGAAGGGCGGAAAGAGCCGCCGCCCCGAACAGCGACAGCGCACCCAACTTGAACGATAGCGAATTGAACCGCTCGCCAAAAATGGCGCCCAGCAGAACGCCGATCAGGCCTGCGGTAGCGAGCCAGATTTCCGGCGCAACCGTCATCAGGATGGAGGTAATGTCCAGCATGTTCTACTGGCCTCCAGCCATGAGCGACAGGATCCGGGCGGTAGAACTGTCTGTGAGATTGAAAATCAGGTTCGGGACGATACCGAACAGGACCGTGAGCGCCCCCAGGGGCGCGATGCACACCCACTCGACGAGGTTCATGTCCTTGATGTTCTTGAGATCCGGGTTGGTGATCTCACCGAACACCGTGCGCCGGTAGAGCGTCAGCATGTAAACCGCCGAGAAAATCACGCCGAGCGCCGCGCCCGCCGCTGCCCAGGTCGCTGCCTGGAACCCGCCGACCATGGTCAGGAGTTCGCCGACGAACCCGCTGGTGCCCGGAAGGCCGACATTGGCCATCGTGAACAGCATGAAGAAGGACGCATAGATCGGCATCCGGCTGACCAGGCCGCCATAGGCCGCGATCTCGCGCGTGTGCATGCGGTCATAGACGACGCCGACGATCAGGAAGAGCGCGCTGGAGATCAGGCCGTGGCTGAGCATCTGGAAGATCGCGCCCTGCACGCCGGTTTCGTTGAAGGCGAAGATGCCGAGTGTGACGAAGCCCATGTGCGCCACAGATGAATAGGCGATCAACTTCTTCATATCGGTCTGCCGCCAGGCGACGAGCGATGTGTATACGATCGCGATCACCGCGAGCGCGAACATGTAGGGCTGGAACATCGCGCTGGCGTCCGGGAACATCGGCAGCGAGAAGCGAAGCATGCCATAACCGCCCATCTTCAACAGCACGCCCGCGAGGATCACCGAGCCTGCCGTCGGCGCCTGTACGTGGGCGTCCGGCAACCAGGTATGCACCGGCCACATCGGCAGCTTCACCGCGAAGGAGGCGATGAAGGCGAGCCAGAGCCATGTTTGAACTTCCGGTGCGAAGGCGAATTTCTCGAGCACTTCGAAATCGGCCGAACCCGCCGCCACGATCATGTAGACCATCGCGACCAGCATCAGCAACGAACCGAGAAGCGTGTAGAGGAAGAACTTGAAGGCTGCGTAGACCCGGTCCTTGCCGCCCCATATGCCGACGATCAGGAACATCGGGATGAGGCCGGCCTCGAAGAAGATGTAGAACAGCACCAGATCCAGCGCGACGAACACCCCGATCATGAAGGTCTCGAGTACCAGGAACGCGATCACGTACTCCGTGACGCGTTTGTCGATGGAGTTCCAGCTCGCGAGCAGGCAGATCGGTGTCAGGAAGGTCGTCAAAAGGATGAGCGACATCGAGAGGCCATCGACGCCGAGCTTGTAGCTGATGGGTCCGTACCAGGCATATTGCTCGACCAGCTGGTAGCCGGTCGCCGAACGGTCAAACGCGAAGAAGGCCGCGACCGATGCAGCGAAAGTGGCCGCCGATATGATGACCGCTGCGAGCAGCACGGCCCGGTTGGATTGCGCGCTGGTTTCGCCCTTGCTGCTGCCGGCGGTGGCCGCGCGTACCAGCATCACGAGGAGCGCGCCTGCCAAGGGCAGGAACGTCATGACGGAAAGGATCGGGAAGCCGCCCATCAGCCCGCTCCTCCCGCCTTGAGCCAGAGGATGGCACCGAAGACGATGGCCGCCCCGATGATTACGAAGGCATAATGATAGAGATAGCCGGTATGCATTAGCGACAGGCGCCGCGAACTCAGTCTCGCCAGCTTGGCCATGCCGTCCGGACCGATGCCATCGATAATCTTCTTGTCGGCTTTCCAGAAGATGTTGCCGAGGAAGGCCGAGCCGCGCACCAGCGTCGCCTGGTAGATCTCGTCGAAATACCATTTGTTCGAGAACAGGGCATGCAGCGGGCCGCCGCTGGCCGCGACGCGGGCGCCGATACCGCGATTGAAGTAATAAGTGAACGTCGCGATCAGGAAGCCGCCAATGGTGACGACAAGCGGCGCCCAGAGCACCCATTCCGGAACGTTGTGCCGGTCATGCAGGACATGGTTCTCGGCCGCCCGGTAGATCGCGCCGGCCCAGAAGACCTCGTTCTTCGAGTCCACGAACGCATCGTAGAAATAGACGCCCGCGAATATCGCGCCGAGGCTGAGCAGCGCCAGCGGAATGAGCATTGTCTGCGGGCTCTCGTGCGGCGTGTGGTGATGCCCGTGATGGTCGTCTGCGGGATGCTCCTCATTCTTGACGTGCTCGCTGTCGTGGGCGTCGTGATGCCCATGATCGTGTTGTTCGCCGTGCGCCGTCATGGGCCCGTGGAACGTCATATGGATCAGGCGCCAGGAATAGAAGCTGGTCAGGAAAGCGGCGAGAAGGCCGAACCAGAAAGCCAGCTGCGCGAACGACACACTGGCCATCACCCCGGCATAGCTGCTCTCGAGGATCGCGTCCTTCGAGAAGAAGCCGGAGAAACCGATCTTTGTGTGCGGAATACCAAGGCCGATGATGGCAATCGTGCCGATCATCATGGCGGCATAGGTCAGCGGCATGAACTTCGCGAGCCCGCCCATCCGGCGCATGTCCTGTTCATGGTGCATGCCGTGGATGACCGAGCCGGCGCCGAGGAACAGCAGCGCCTTGAAGAAGGCGTGCGTGAAGAGGTGGAACATCGCCGCCTCGTAGGCGCCGATACCGGCCGCGAAGAACATGTAGCCAAGCTGCGAACAGGTCGAATAGGCGATCACGCGCTTGATGTCGTTCTGGGCCATGCCGACGGTCGCGGCGTACAGCGCCGTCACCGCGCCGACGAGCGCAACCATGCCAGCCGCATAGAACGTGTACTCGTAGATCGGCGACAGGAGGCAGACGAGATAGACGCCGGCCGTCACCATCGTCGCCGCGTGGATCAGCGCCGACACCGGCGTCGGGCCTTCCATCGCGTCCGGCAGCCAGACGTGCAGGAAGAACTGGGCCGATTTGCCCATCGCGCCGATGAAGAGGAGGATACCGATCAGCTCGAGCGCGTAGACGCGCTCGCCGAAGAACACGATCACGGATTCACGCGCCGGCAGGGCCTCGGCGAAAGCATACGGCGTCACCGCGGCGTTCGTGCGGATCGCGTCGAGCACGGGTCCGAACTCGACCGAACGGAACACGAAGAACACCGCCATGATGCCGAGCGCCAGGCCGAAGTCGCCTATCCGGTTCGTCACGAACGCCTTGATCGAGGCGTCGTTCGGCGCCTTCTTGGTGTACCAGAAACCGATCAGCAGGTAGGACGCGAGGCCCACGCCTTCCCAGCCGAAAAAGAGCTGGATGAAGTTATCCGCCACCACGAGCATCAGCATCATGAAGGTGAACAGCGACAGGTAGGCAAAGAAGCGCGACTTGTGCGGGTCCTCGCTCATGTAGCCCCATGAGTAGAGGTGCACGAGGCCCGAAACACCCGTGACCACAGCCATCATGACGATGGACAATGTATCCACACGGATCGCCCAGTTGGCCTGGAAGTCACCGACATTGATCCACGGCATCAACGTAATGATGTGCTGCTTCAGCTCAACCGTCGCCGCTTCCGCCCCAGCCGTGAGATAGGCATCGAAGCCCGCGTGATCGGTTGCCTCTACAGCGCCGCCGAGGCCGGCCACATAGGCGAACAGCTGGTAGAGCGACAGCACGCCGGCCGACAACACGACACCGGTCGTGATCGTCATCACTACGCGGTCGCCGATCCATTTGTGGAACAGGCCCGTCAGCGCGGCGAAGCCGGGCGCCAGGACGATATAGATGAGCAGGCTATCCGGAAGCATACTGGGGATCAGCCTTTCATCAGGTCGACATTCTCAACCGAGATGTCGCGGCGGTTCCGGAAATAGACGACGAGGATCGCGAGGCCGACCGCCGCTTCGGCAGCAGCCACTGTCAACACCAGCATCGCAAAGATCTGTCCCTGGATCGTCCCGGTAAACACCGAGAAGGCCACCAGATTGATGTTCACCGACAGGAGAATCAGCTCGAGCGCCATCAGGATGACGATCACGTTCTTGCGGTTCACGAAGATGCCGACCACGCCGATCGTGAACAAAGCCGCCGATACGATCAGGTAGTGCAGGATGCCGAGATCGGTCATGTCAGATCCCCTGCCCCGGTTTCGGGTCCTTCATCTCGATGGCGTCGGCGCGGCGCCGTCCGGTCTGCTTGCCGACATCCTGGCGTTTGACGTTCGGGCGATGACGGAGCGTGAGGACAATGGCGCCAATCATGGCCACCAGCAGGATCACGCCGGCGAGCTGGAACAGCAGCAGGTATTCCGTGTACATCACGGCGCCGATCGCTTCGGCGTTCGTCTCTGCGCCGGGCGACGGGTCGAACCCGTCGAAGTTCAGCGACCCGCTGGCAGCCCAGACGAGCGCGAGTTCGGCCACCAGGATGACGCCGATCAGCAGCGCAAACGGCCAATAGCCCAGGCTGCCCTGTTTCAGTTCGACGAAATCGACGTCGAGCATCATCACGACGAACAGGAACAGCACCGCGACCGCGCCGACATAGACGACGATCAGGAGCATCGCGAGGAACTCCGCCCCGATCAGAACCATCAGGCCTGCGGACGAGAAGAAGGCGAGGATCAGCCACAGCACGGAGTGCACGGGATTGCGCGCCGCAATCACGAACAAGGCCGACAGGATCACGATGGCCGCGATCAGTCCAAATGTGATCAGTGCCACTGCCTTCTCGCCCCTTTTCAACTCCGGTGGCGCCCCTTGCCGGCCGGTATGCGTTACAGATCGGTGCGCGCTACCGGTAGGGCGCGTCCAGCTCAAGATTCTTGGCGATCAGCCGTTCCCAGCG
>JBGTKE010000080.1:0-22462 GCA_041744775.1 Hyphomonas sp.
TTTCGAGCGCGGCGCGGGCGTCTTCTTCGAGACGGGCGGTGAGGGCTGCGTCTTCCAGCGGCAGGCCGGCGAGTTCCTCCTGAGCCTGCACCAGCGCGGCGGCGGCTTCCTCGCGCGTGGTGGTCTCGCGGTTTAAGTCGATCGACAGGCGCAGCGATTCCGCTTCGAGGCGGGCATGCGACTCGGCGGCGATGCGGCGCTCGGTTTCCAGTTTGGCAAGTGTGATGCGGGCCTGCCCGAGCCGGGCGGCTGCGTCCATTTCCGTTTCGCGCAGTGGCGCGAGGCCTTCGCCGGCGTCGATCCGTTCCTTTTCGCGCATTGCGTCTTCGCGGGAGAGGTCTTCGACCTGGCGTTTCAGGGTATCGAGTTGCGTGCGGGCGGTCTCCGCAGCGAGGCGTGCCTCGACCCAGCGCAGGTGGGCGACGAGGGCGTCGAGCGCCTGGATTTCTTCCGACAGCTTGCGGTAGCGCCGCGCCTTGGAGGCTTGCCGCTTCAGGCTGGTGAGCTGGCGCTCGACTTCCGCGGAGACTTCCGCGAGGCGTTGGAGATTGCCCTCCGCGCCGTCGAGCTTCAGTTCGGCCTCGTGGCGGCGGCTGTTGAGGCCCGAGATGCCCGCAGCTTCCTCGAGGATGCGCCGGCGGTTCTGCGGCTTCGAACCGATCAGCTCCGAAATCTGCCCCTGCCGTACGAGAGCGGGGGAGTTGGCGCCGGTGGAGGCATCGGCGAACAGGAGCTGGATGTCCTTGCCGCGTACGGTGCGCCCGTTGATGCGGTAACTCGACCCCGCGCCGCGGCGCAGCTTGCGCTCAATCTCGAGCTGGTCCGACCCGTTGAACTCCGGCGGTGCGGTGCGCCTGGAATTGTCGAGGACGAGGATGACTTCGGCGGTCTCCCGCGCCGGGCGGCCATCCGCGCCATTGAAGATGAGATCGTCCATCTCGCCGCCGCGCATCGCCTTGGCGGAGTTGGCGCCCATCGCCCAACGCAGGGCTTCCAGCAGGTTTGACTTGCCGCAGCCATTGGGTCCGACAATGCCGGTGAGCCCCGGCTCGATCGGCACGGTCTGCGGGTCTACGAACGACTTGAAGCCGGCAATGCGAAGCTCAGTGATCTGCATGCCGCAGCCTCATCCTATTGCACGCCTTTTTCAGCGAGCAGGGCGTCGATCCGCTTCGAAAAACCTTCGGCCGTGCGATAATCGCCTTCGAAATTGCGCATCTTGCCGTCGAGGATGAACGTCGGCGTTCCTTTGACACCGTACTGTTCCGCCGACTGGTAGACGGCCGCGAGCTGGTCCCGGTATGTCTTGTCGTCCATGCAGGCGTCGAACGCAGCGTCTGTTTCGATGCCATGACGCTTGGCGAGCGTCTTCAACATGCCGCCGAGCGCGCCGACATTGGCGGCCTGAACGATACCGTCCTGGTTCTTGAAGAGATCGTCCACCACGTCGAAGTAGCGATCCTCGCCGGCGCAGCGCGCGACGACATAGGCCGCCACATCGGCGTTGCCGTGGATCGGGAACTCGCGGAACTCGAACCTCACCTTGCCGGTCGAAACGTATTTCTCTTCGATCGCCGGGAATACTTCCTCATGCCAGTATTTGCAGGCCGGGCAGGTGGGCGAGGCATATTCGATCAGCGTGATCGGCGCGTTTGGATCGCCTTTGACATGTCCCAATGTAGCGGAGGAAGCGGCCGCAGCGCCGTCCTTGGGTGTCGTCGCGCCGTCGCCATTGGCGGCGCCGCAGGCAACGACTGCCAGTACGGGAAGAGCCAGTAGGGCCAAACGCCGGGAAAGTGATGCCATGGTCATGAGCCTCGCGTTAAGGAATGAGTCGCACCGGTTGCCAAATGGTTAAGGAATCTGGGCCGGCAGTTTACTGGTCCGCCGATAGCACAGCCTTGCCCAGCGCAACAATTGCGGCGCGCAGGCGGGGATTGTCGATGCGGCCGGCCTCGGCTTCGAGGGCCTGGGCCTCTTCGGGCGTCAGCGGACGGGCTTTCGGGCGATAGGCGACCGTTTCGGCGCCCCGCTGGATCGGGCCCTGGACGATGCGGATGGCAGTAATGTCACCGCCGGCCGCCACTGAGACGCGCTGGCGAATCGTTTCGGACTGGTGCTGGACCAGCGGCGCGGCCTGAGGAATGACCCGCAGGGTCAGGATGCGCCCTTCCTTGGTGGCGCTGATCTTTTCCGGATGCGAGAACTTGTAGAGCTGTTCGCCCGCAATCTCACGCCAGCGGGCTTGCAGCAGCTTCAGGGGTGGCAGTTTGGCGGCGCCGGACTTGCGGCTGACGCGATCGGCCGCGATGGCGACCGCCTTCATCGGCGGCCGCAGCGCCCGCGCCCGCGTATAGCGCAGCTTGACCAGCGCGCGGGCCTCTTCGAGCGGGTCGAGGGTTGATCTTGTGACCATGATCGCAAATCTGCACGGCTTCTGAGGCGAGGAAAAGGCATGCGCGGGAAAAGTGAACGGGCGCTTGCCGGAATGGTGCCGGACCTGCTTGCCTGGTTTGACCAGTCGGCGCGGGCGCTGCCCTGGCGCAGCCCCCCGGGCGTGCCACGCGATCCCTACCGCGTGTGGCTCTCTGAGATCATGCTGCAGCAGACGACCGTGCCGCATGCGGCGCCATACTTCGCGGCATTTACATTGCGCTGGCCGACGGTCGAGGCGCTGGCAGCCGCGCGCGACGAGGAGGTGATGGAGGCCTGGGCAGGGCTTGGCTACTATGCCCGCGCGCGTAACCTGCTGAAATGCGCACGCGAAGTGGCAGCGAGGCGCGGATTTCCGGAAACGGAGGCGGGGCTGCGGTCGCTGCCGGGCATCGGTCCTTACACCGCTGGCGCCATTGCCGCATTGGCCTTTGGCCAGCGCACGCCGGCGGTGGACGGCAATGCAGAGCGCGTGTTCGCGCGGCTTCTTGCCGTTAAAGTTGACTGGGCGGTTGCAAAGAAGCGGATCGCCGCGCTGGCGCGCGACCTCGTGCCTGCCGACAGACCGGGCGCTTTTGCGGAAGCGTTGATGGATCTCGGCGCCACGGTGTGCACGCCGAAGCGGCCGATCTGCCCGGCCTGTCCGGTCGCGCAGCATTGCGCCGGACTGGCGGAAGGCGATCCGGAACGATATCCGGTCAAACCGGAGAAAGTGGCGCGGCCCGTCCGCTACGGGACCGTCTACGTGCTGCGCCGGACGGGCATGGTCTGGCTGGTGCGACGTCCTCCGTCGGGCCTGCTGGGCGGAATGCTCGCTTTCCCGTCCTCGGAGTGGGGCGATATACGGACGAGCGCAAGGCCGCCAGTCGAGGCCGATTGGCGGGAAAGCGGAGACGTGCGCCATGTGTTCACGCATTTCAGCCTGAAGCTGGACGTTCTGGCAGCGGAGGTCCGCGACGCCGGCGTGCCTGAAGGATTCTGGGCGCCGGAAGATGAGCTGGACGGATTGCCAACCGTGTTTGCCAAGGCGGCGGCTCTGGCAGGCCTCAGCGCGGCGCGAAAACGTTGATCTGGACGAAGGCCGCCATGTTGATGGCGACACTCATCCAGAACAGTGTACGGAAGGTTTTCTTCTGCGTCTTGTGACGGAACACTTCCTGTCCGAGGATGCCGCCCGGCCATCCACCGACGAGGCCGATCAGCAACAGTATGGTCTCCGACACCCGCCATTGCTTCTGGCTGGCGGCGGCCTTGTCGAGCCCGTACCCGGCAAAGCAGGCAATGCTCGCAACGCCGTAGATCACGAGCCAGTTGGGTGATAGCGGCTGGACCGTCGCAAGGGCGATCACGATGAAGAGGAACGCGGGGATGACCAGAAGGCGTGGGCCGCGCTGAAGGAATTGCGAGAAGAGGCTCGGACCGGCTTTCACGATTGGAACGAAGACCACCCGCTTTGCCTTGGGGCGGCCGTCCTTGCCCAAGTCGAGATCAAATTCATAGTCTCCCCCAATCTCTAAATGGCGGCCTTCTTTGGCGAAGGCACTGGCGTGCACGAACACATCCTGTCCGCCGTCTTCGGGCGCAATGAAGCCGAAGCCGCGCTCGTCGTTCCAGCTGATCAGGCGGCCTTTCGACCGAGCCGCCGGTGGGAGGGTTGGCCTCGTCACGTTATCTCTTCGCGCGCAACCGAGGCCGCCAGAGAGGCGGACAGGAAGCGGTCGATGTCTCCGTCGAGGACGCCGCCGGTATCTGACGTTTCGACATCCGTGCGCAGATCTTTCACCATCTGGTAGGGTTGCAGCACATAGGAGCGGATTTGGTGACCGAAGCCGATAGCGCTCTTGTCCGCATACTGAGCATCGGCGACCGACTTGCGCTTCTGGAGCTCGAGTTCGTAGAGTTTCGAGCGCAGCATCTTCCAGGCTTCGTCCCGGTTCTGGTGCTGCGAGCGGCCCATCTGGCAGGCGACAACCGTATTGGTCGGAATGTGCGTGAGGCGGACGGCCGAATCGGTCCGGTTGATGTGCTGGCCGCCGGCGCCGGAGGCCCGGTAGGTGTCGGTGCGCACGTCCGAGGGATTGATCTCGATCTCGATCTTGTCATCGATCACCGGCGTCACGCTGACCGAGGAAAACGAGGTGTGCCGGCGCGCCGAGGAATCGTAGGGCGAAATCCGCACCAGCCGGTGGACGCCGGTTTCGGACTTCAGCCAGCCATAGGCATTCTCGCCCTTGATCTGGATGGTGGCGGACTTGATGCCCGCTTCCTCGCCTTCGCGCTCGTCGAGCTCCTCGACCTGGTAGCCATGTTTCTCGGCCCAGCGGACATACATCCGGCGCAGGATCGAGGCCCAGTCCTGGCTTTCCGTGCCGCCTTCTCCCGCGTTGACCTGCAGATAGCAGTCATTTCCATCCGCTTCCCCGGAAAGCAGCGCGGCGAGTTCGGCTTTCTGGGCCTTCTCGGCAGCGCGCGCGAGCGTCGACTGGAAGTCCGCCAGCAAGGCGGCGTCGCCTTCGGCGAGTTCGATGAACTCGGGTGCGTCGGCGATTTCCTTCTCGAACGCCTGCACCGTTGCGATTCCGTCCGCCAGTTTCTGGCGCTCGCGCATCAGTTTCTGGGCCTCGGCGGGATCATTCCAGAAATCCGGACGTTCCGAGAGGGCGGTCAGTTCGTCGAGACGTTTTGTGGCTGTATCCCAGTCAAAGACGCCTCCGTAGCAAGGCGGCGGACTGGCGGATCTGATCAATCAGAGAACGGATTTCGGCGGACATGCGGGGCGCCTCCTTCTGGTAAACGGTCGATGGGTCTGGAACGGGCTATAGACGCGCCAGAAGGCACGGTCAAAGCGCGGAATGCTGACGCGGCTGCGTCAGAATATGCCGTCAAGATTCTCGTCCGCGGTGTCGGTCGGATCGGTGCCGTCGGGCATCGTTCCGGCGGTTTGGGTACCATCGCCGCAGGAACCGGAGATTGACAGGCAATCTTCCTGGCCGACGAACACGTTCATGCCGGGCTCGGTACCGGGACGGAAGGCTTCGTCTATCGTGCCGGGACCGCCGCCGGGTGAGGGTGCGCCGGTTGTTGCGTTGACCTTCACCAGCCGGACGCCGGGCGGAATACGGAACGGGATCGCCGGTTGCAGCTCGAGAGCTTTTTCCATGAACTCCGTGAAGATCGGCGTCGCAAGCGAGCCGCCGGCTTCGCCTTCGCCCAGCGAGCGGTTATCATCGAAACCGATGCGCACGCCGACTACGAGGTCCGGCGAAAATCCAACGAAGATCGCGTCGCGGTAGTCATCGGTCGTGCCGGTCTTGCCGGCGACCGGCTTGCCGACGCGCAACGCGCGGCGGCCGGTGCCGCGTTCGACGACGCCTTCCATCATGTGGGTGACCTGATAGGCCACAATCGGGTCGAGCACCTGATCGCGCGCATCGACCAGCGTGGGCGGTTCCTCGCCGTTCCAGTCATCCGCCTGGCACCCGTCGCAGGCGCGCTGGTCGTTGCGGTAGAGCGTGCGGCCATAGCGATCCTGCACCCGGTCGAGCAGGGTGGGGGTGACCTTCTTGCCGCCGTTCACGAAGGCCGCGTAACCGCGCACGAGGTTCATCAGTTCGGTATCACCGGCGCCGAGCGACATCGCCGCATACGGGGGAAGCTTTTCATATACGCCGACCCGCACGGAGAGATCGGAAACCGACTCCATGCCGATCTCCTGCGCCACGCGGGCGGTCACCTGGTTCAGCGATTTCTCGAGCGCCACACGCAGCGTGACCATGCCGTAGGACTGGCCCGCTGTGTAGTTTTTCGGCGCCCAGTATTTCTTGGTGGAGACATCATAGGAGACAAACGGCGCGTCCAGCATCCGGCTCGAAGGCGTGTAGCCCTTTTCGAGCGCGGCGGCATAGACGAACGGTTTAAAGCTCGAGCCCGGCTGGCGCTTGGCCTGTGTCACGCGGTTGAAGCTCGACTTGAAGAAGGAATACCCGCCCTGCATCGCGAGCACGCGGCCCGTGTGCGGGTCGATGGCAATCAACGCGCCGTCAACTTCAGGCACCTGGCGCAGCGTGGCGTTCCCGACCGGCACCATCACCGGCTCGATGATCGCATCTTCCGTTTCGGCTTCCTCGGCGGGCTTCTGTTCCTGCCGCTTCAGTTCGGCGAGGATCACGTGCCCGACCTGAAGGCCAGCTTTGGCCCCTTCGGGCTTATAGGTTTGGGCCCATTTGATCTCGTCGGCGGGCAGTTTGATCGTCGCGCCATCGGTTAGGAGCAGCTCCGCGGAATTCGCGCTCAGCTTTGTAACCAGCGCCGCTTCCCACGATCCGTTGCCGCCCGGCAGTTTGACCGCCTTGAGAGCTTCTGCGGACGCATCATCGACCGGCAGAATTGTGACCGGACCGCGCCAGCCGTGGCGGCGGTCATAGGCGACGAGCCCGTTCTGCAACGCGGCCTGCGCGGCGAGCTGCAGGCGCGTGTCGATGGTGGAGCGAATCGACAGGCCGCCCTGTTCGAGTGTGTCTTCGCCATACCGGCTGATCAGGTCGCGGCGGAGTTCCTGCACGAAATAGGTCGTGGCGACGAATTCCGGACCGCGCAGGCGGCGGGTCGTCGAGAGCGGCCTTGCCTTTGCCTCCTCCAGTTGCTCTCGCGTCACGTAGCCATCTTCGCGCATCCGATCGAGCACATAGTTGCGGCGTTGGAGCAGACGTTCGGGGTTCGAATAGGGGTTCACCCGTCCCGGAAATTTCGGCAGCGAGGCAAGCGTCGCCGCCTCGGCGAGGTCGAGTTCGATCAGGGATTTGTTGAAATAGTTCAGCGAGGCCGAGGCGACGCCATACGACTGGCCGCCGAGATAGATTTCATTGAGGTAGAGTTCGAGGATCTGGCCCTTGGTGAACTCTTTCTCGATGCGCTGGGCGACGATCGCTTCCTTCGCCTTTCGCTCGATATTCTGGTCCTTCGTCAGCAGCATGTTCTTGGCGACCTGTTGCGTGATGGTCGAGCCACCCTGCATGCCGCCGCTACCGGTGATCTTGTTCTTCGCCGTGTTCACGGCGCCTCGCGTGATGCCCGCATAGTCGAGGCCCTCATGCGTGAAGAAGTTCTTGTCCTCGGCGGCCACAAAAGCCTGCACCACATGTTCCGGGATCGACTCGTAGGGCACGAAGACGCGGTGCTGGTCGGCGAACTCGGCGATCAGCGTGCCGTCGCCGGCATGGACACGTGACGTGATCGGCGGCTCGTATTGTTTCAGCTTGGCAATCGACGGGACGTCCCGGCCCAGCGCCGCGAAATAGGCCCAGAGCGCGATCAGGGCGATCACACCGAGCACGAAAATCGCGATCAGTCCCCGGCGGGCCCATTTGAGGGGGCCGGAATACTTCTCTAGGGTCGCGCGGAAGGTCGGGGGAGGAGCGTCAGTCATCAACTTTACCTGTGTGGTGATTCGACCGGCATAAGCCACATGTGCCCATGTTCGGCGGGCGCGCGACCGAAGTCGCACGCGTTTCCGGCGATACTATGGCGCAGGCGCGGCCTGCAAAAGAGGCTGATGTCAGATGCCGCGGCGTTCAACTTCGAGATCTTTTAGGGAAATCTCGGGCAACGGCCGTTTCTCCGGCGCAGGCGTGGTCAGGCCGTCCCTCAGCCGCGCTTCAATCTGCTCGCGTTCCGAACTCGGCGGGTAGTTGTCGAGAGCCATCTGCCAGGCCGCGCGGGCGTCGTCCTCGCGGTCGAGATGCCAGTAGATGTCGCCCAGATGGCTCTCGATTTCCCAGTGGCTCTTCGGCAGGAGGTCCTCGCGGGCGCCTTCAATCAGGCTCCTCGCCCGGTCGAGATCGCCCAACTGGTAGAGCGACCAGCCGAAGGAGTCGGCGATATAGGGGTCTGAATCAGCCAGCAGCAGCGCGCGGGCCAGCACCTTGTAGCCTTCCTCATACCGGTCGGTCCGTGTGATGAGGAAATAGCCGAGCGAATTCAGGGTATACGGATCGTTCGGCCGGGCGAGGCGTTCGGATCGCAGGATGACCAATGCGTCATTGATCAGCCCTGCCTGGCCGAGCGCATCGGCCAGCACCATTCGGCGCTCATGAGTATCATCCAGGCGCCGGGCATCGCGGGCATGATCGGCCGCCTTGGTCAGGTCGCCGAAGTGAAGGTAGACCGAACTGGCCGCACCGTGCGCGGCTGCCTGTTCGGCCGGGTTTTCAGCCAGGCTCAGCAGTTCGGGCACCAGCGCGTAAGCCGCACTCTTGTCGTCAAGCAGGGCGCGGAGCTGCAGCGCGCCGTAGAGGGTCGACAAACGGTTTTCATCATCGCTGATTTCCAGCGCGGCATCGATGGCCACCCGGGCGCCCGGTTCGTCGCCGTTCATCAGCAGGGCCTGGGCTGCGGAAATCTGCAGCGACGGTGAGGCGGCCGGCGCGGTCTGGGCGACATGCGCCGCGCCGGCATACAGCGCTTCAGAGTACATGGCGTCGATCACGCTGCTGCGAACGTTGTCGTTTTCCGGATCGATCAGCAGGATCACGAGGTCGAACGCTGCGCGCTTGTCATCGAAACCATCGATACTGCCGCGCATCATCACGGTCTGGATGAAGCGTTGCTGCTGCATCGAATAGGACACGTCCGACAAGGCGAGCGCAAAGCCGGTCCGCACCGTCAGAGGCTTGTTCTTGAGGTTCTTGCCGGTTTCGAGACTGTCGATGGCGGCGGCGTAGCCGGTCGCCTGTTCTGGTTCGGCGTCCGCCAGCTGCTGGTAGACCAGCTTCGACTCGTCGATCCGCCCGAGCCGCTGCAGCAGCAGGGCATGCCGGACGATCACCGTGCTGATGTGAGCGAACACGATTCCCTGGGGATCGAATTCGTGCTCCGGCGCCTCGATTTTCGTGGGCGTCAGGGCTTCATAGACGGCAAGCGCCTCGTCATTGCGTCCGGCCGCTTCCAGCATGGCGGCGAGCGAGAGGTCAGCCGTGATGCCCGGCATGCCGCCCGCCACTTCGCGGTGCCGGTTGATGGCGCCTTCGAGGTCGCCTTCCATGGCGAGCAGCCAGGCATCGATCCAGAGGTAGAAGCCGGGTTGTTCGAAATCGTCGGCAATGTCGCCCTTCAGGCCGAGATAGTGGCGCGCCGCCACCATGTCATTCGCCGCCGCGCGGTCGAGCGCGAGATACGCGTCAAGAAAGCGGTCATCGGCCCGTTCGGTCTCGGACATCGCCGCCAGCAGGGTCAGATAGCCGGCCGTGTCGCCGGCCTTCAGCGCGTCGACCGGTGTGTCATACCGGACCCGCGCGCCGCCGGCATCGAGCACCGTCGTGGCCAGCGCAGCGGCCGACAGGGGCGCTTCCGCGGTTTCGGCGGTCAATGCCGCCGGTTCGGCGCGCCCAGCGGGAAGACTGGAACATCCGGCCAGTCCAAGAGCAAAAGCCAAGGCGATCAGGGAGGGTTTGAGGGGCATAGGCGCGGGAGACTCCACCTTGCAGGACGGCTGAGTGAAGCAGGCCCTTGCGGCAAGAGCAAGGCGTGGGCGGCTGTGAAACCGCAGGCGCGAGGCTCACGCCTGAGTAACGCTCACATGTTCGGGTAAGCCGGTCCGCCGCCGCCTTCGGGCACCGTCCAGTTGATGTTCTGGTTGGGATCCTTGATGTCGCAGGTCTTGCAGTGGATGCAGTTTTGCGCGTTGATCTGGAACTTCAAGTCCGCACCGGACCCCACCCATTCATACACGCCGGCCGGGCAGTAGCGAACCGAGGGACCGGCATAAATGTCGTGTTCGGACGATTTCTGCAGCGCCATGTCATGCACGATCAGGTGCACCGGCTGGTCTTCGCCGTGATAGGTGTTGGTGAAGGAGACGTTGGTCAGCTTGTCGAAGCTGATGACGCCGTCGGGCTTCGGATACTCGATCGGCTTGAAGTCCATGGCGGGCTTCAGCGATTCGGCGTCGGTTTTCGTGTGATGCAGAGTCGGCAGGAAGCCGAAGCCGACCAGCACGCGCATCCACATGTCCGGTACGCCAATCATGGCGCCCATCAGAGTGCCGAATTTCGACATCAGCGGCTTCATGTTGCGCACCGGCGACAGGTCTTTCCAGACCCAGGAGTCGCGAACTGCGTACGGATACGACTCCAGCACATCGCTCTGGCGCCCCTCCTTGATGGCATCGAAAGCAGCTTCCGCAGCCAACATGCCGGTCTTCATCGCATTGTGCGAGCCCTTGATGCGCGGCAGGTTCACGAACCCAGCCGAGCAGCCGATCAGCGCGCCGCCCGGGAAGGCGAGGTTCGGGATCGACTGTATGCCGCCCGAGGTGATCGCGCGGGCGCCGTAGGCCACGCGCTTGCCGCCCTTCAGGTAGCGGATGACATCCGGGTGATGCTTGTAGCGCTGGAATTCGCTGTAGGGCGCGAGATAGGGGTTCTTGTAATTGAGGTGGACGACATATCCGACCGAAACGAATGCCTCGCCATTGTCGCGGAAGTGATAGAGGAAGCCGCCGCCATCGCCGTTCTTGCCCATGACCGGCCAGCCGAACGTGTGCTGCACGAGGCCTTCCTGGAAAATCTCCTCCGGTACGGACCAGACTTCTTTGAGTCCGATGCCATACTTCTGCGGATCGCTCTCGGCGCAGAGATCAAACTTCGCCATCAGCTGCTTGGTCAGCGAGCCGCGCGCGCCTTCGGCGAACAGCACATATTTGCCGAGCAATTCCATGCCGGGCTGGTAGTCCGGTCCCGGCTTGCCCTCCTTGTCGAGACCCATGACGCCGGCAACGATTCCGCGTACCGCGCCCTTATCATCATAGACGACGTCCGAGGCCGCAAAGCCTGGGAACACTTCGACGCCGACCTTCTCTGCCTCGGCGCCCAGCCAGCGGCAGACTTTGGCGAGCGAGCCGATGAAGCAACCATGATTGCTCATTAGCGGCGGGAAGGGCGCCCAGCCGACTTCGGCCGAACCGGTTTCGCCAAGCAGCTTGTAGCTGTCGGTTTTCACTTCGGTGGTCAGCGGACGGTCGGACCGGGTGCGCCAGTCTGGCAGCAGTTCGTCGAGCGCCTTCGGATCGAGCACTAGGCCAGACAGGATATGCGCGCCGATCTCGCCGCCCTTCTCAATCACCACGACCGAGAGGTCCTGGCCCGCTTCGATGGCGAGCTGTTTGAACCGTATGGCTGCTGACAGGCCTGCCGGGCCGCCGCCGACGATCACCAGGTCAAACTCCATCGACTCGCGTTCGGGGGCATCGGCCATCGGTCAGCTCCTTGTTTGCGCTTTGCGCCTTATCTCTATCCGGTTAAGCACTTACAGCCTGTTTCCTGAAGGTCCAGCCCGTCCGCAATGCCAGCCCCTGCGTCAAGAGAGACAATTTCTGCGCTCACCGAATGGTGGGCCGACATGGGCGTGAGCGTGGATACCGCGCTTGTGGATGCACTCCTCAAGTCTGCACCGGCTCAGGAGAAGGCAGCACACGCGCCCGAGGCGTTCGCTCCAGCGCAGATCCGGCGGGGCTCGAAGACGGTTTCGGACTGGGCGAACGAAGCGCGAGCCGCCGCGAAATCCGCCAAGACGCTGGACGCGCTGGCCGACGCCATACGCACCTTTGACGGCAGCCCGCTTAAGGCGTCTTGCGAGCAGGCCGTGGTCTATGACGGCATTGCCAGCGCCAGTCTGATGGTGATCGGGGAAGGGCCCGGCGCGGAAGAGGACCGGCGCGCATTGCCTTTCGTCGGCAAGGCGGGCCAGCTGCTCGACAAGATGCTGGCTGCGATCGGCCGCTCCCGCACCGAGAACGCCTTCATCACCAACGTCAATTACTGGCGCCCGCAAGGTAACCGGAATCCGGAAGCGGATGAGCTGGCCGTCTGCCGTCCGTTCGTCGACCGCATGATCGAACTGGTGCAGCCGAAACTGATCATCGCTGCTGGCGGGGTGCCGGCCGTCTCGCTGCTCGCCAGCAAGGATGGCATCATGAAGCTGCGCGGCAATGAGTACGCTTACTCAACACCCGACGGCTTCAAGGCGCTGATTATCCCGATCCTGCATCCCGCCTACCTGCTCCGCCGCCCGCAGGACAAGAGTAGGGCCTGGCGCGATCTGATGCTGATCGAGAAGCGGCTGGAAGAGCTCGATTAGTCCTCGAGCGCGTTCTCGGCTTTTTCGTCCACCAGCGTGCGCTCTTCCGACATCCGGGCCGTGAACTCCGCGCCGATCTCGCCGCTCTCATCTTTGCCGATGACGTCCTGGGCGGTGGGGAAAACGTCGTCTTCCTCTTCCTCGATATGGTGCTCGTAACGATCCTTCAGCGCCTCGAAGCGCGCCAGCCAGTCCGGCGACCCAAACTCCATTTCGTTGAGTTCCTGGATCATGTCGTCGAGTTCCTTGTGCTCCGCGACCGAGTGGCGCCCTTCGGATTGTCCGTCCGATTCCGCCATCAGCTTGCTGTAGAAGGCGAGTTCCTCGGCCGCTGCATGCGCGCCGACATCATAGTAGAACGTCTGCCACAGCTTGCGGCGGTCTCCGGAATCGCCTTGGGTCGCGGCCAGCTTCGTCAGCAGGTCCCGGTGTTTGTCATGGTCAGTCTTCAGCGCATCGTAAATCGTCGGCACGTGGGGCACTCCGCAAGATCTCTGCGGATAAAACGCCCGCCGCAGACTTCTGTTCCCGCCTGAGCGACACCGCCGATGCCCGCGCCGCTCTCCGTCATCCTCCCCACGCTGAATGCGGCGGCCGACTTGCCGCTGTCGCTGGAGAGCCTGCTGCCGGGACTCGAGGCCGGACTCATCCGGGAGGTGATCGTCGCCGATGGCGGGTCGACCGATGCCACGCGCGCCATTGCGGGCTCGACGGGTGCGTCGGTCATTGACAACGCCCCCGGACGAGGAAAGCAGCTGCGCGCCGGAGCGGAGGCTGCGCGCGGCGACTGGTTTCTCTTCCTGCATGCCGACACTGCCCTGTCCCGCGACTGGCCGGAACGTGTTGGCGCACACATCGATATCCGCCCCGGCATGGCGGCGGCGTTCCGGCTGAAATATCGCTCCGACGCGCCGGAAGCCCGCTGGCTGGAAGCGCGGGCCAACCGCCGCGCCCGCTGGCTTGGCCTGCCGTATGGCGATCAGGGACTCCTGATCTCTCGCGCGCTCTACAATGAAGTGGGCGGCTATCCCGACGTGCCGCTGATGGAAGATGTGATGATCCTGCGCGCGATCACGAAGAAACGACTGGTTCTCCTTGATGCAGAAGCGCGCACGTCAGCCGCAAAGTATGAGCGTGATGGCTGGCGCAAACGCGCGTGGGGCAATGCCTGGCTGCTGACGCGCTTCCTGATGGGCGCCAGTCCGGAAGCCCTCGCGAAGCGTTACCGCTAGTCCTCGTCTGCCCACCAGTCAGGGTTGGCAAACTTCTCGGGATAATTGTCGATCAGAAAGCTGCGGAACGCGCCGAGGTCATCGACCACGCATGAATAGGAATCGGACCGGACAAGTCGATACTGGGCGCGGACCGTCTCGTCGAAATCATTGCACCCCGGCATCATGATGTCGAAACGGGGCAGGCCGTCCGGCGTGTCCATCGAGGAACGCGCGACGATGTAGCTCCAGGCCGACGAATCCTCGTCGCGCAGTTCCGCCTCTCCGAGATACACCTGCACGCCGCCCGCTTCGATGAGCGGTTCGAAACGCAGGCGCATATCCTCTTCGTCTTGATTGTCCGACGCGACAACATAGCCGTCGCCCTCGGCCTGACCGGTCTGGCAGTCATCGTCATCCGGTGAGCAGAAAACGACCGGGCCTTCGGCGAGCAAGGTGCCTGTCTCGATGCGGGGCGTTTCCGACATGAAGCAGGCCGTCAGGAAACCGAGCGTGAAAATCGGCATTATCCGAATGAGCGGATTCATGGAGGTTTGAATTCCTTGCGTTGCCCAAAGGTGTCAGACAGTCTCGTCCCGGTTTCCGGCAAATCCAAGGCTTTTTGCGCATGCGACCTGCGACCCTCCTCGTCTTCGCCAAGCCGCCCAGGATCGGCCTGGCGAAAACGCGGCTCGCCAAAGGGATGGGCAAGACCGCGGCGCGCCGGATCGCAAGCTTCACGCTCGCGCGCACGCTGAGAGCCGCAGGGGCGAGCGGGTGCCGGGTGATTGTCTACGTTTCACCGGACGGCATTGCCGCACAGCGCGGTGGGCAGGGCGCCTTCAAGGGACTCGACCTCAAGCCGCAAGGCCGAGGCGACCTGACCGCTCGCCTGGGCTTAGGCTTCAGAGAGGCGCCCCCGGGACCGGTGCTGTTTATCGGGACCGATACGCCAGATATCAGTCCTGCCCGTTTGAAACAGGCGGTTGCCCGGCTCAGGCGCAACGACGCGGTGTTTGGGCCAGCCCGGGACGGTGGTTTCTGGTTGTTCGGCATGCACAAAAGACCGCAAACGAAGACACCCTTCAGCGGTGTGCGCTGGTCCGGCCCGCACGCGATGGAGGACGTGTGGGGCCGCCTGCCGCCGCGCAGCCGCGTCGGCGTACTCGAACAGCTGATCGACATCGACGAACTCGCCGACTGGAAGCAATGGATCCGGCGCGGGCGTTGAATTCCCCAAAAAGCCTCGAACAAGTTCTTGATTTGTTCTTTTTCCTGTGGCTTGTCATGGGACCATGAGAACTGGGCAGAAACTGAAGAATTCAGGACGCGTCACGCTCATCGACACGGGCGAGGTGGCCGAGCGTTTCGAGCATCGCGGGCGCGGCGCGGTCTCGAACCAGGCGGGCCGGTATGAGCGCCATACCTTCGATCCGTTCGATGATGGCTGGAGCACGATCGAAGACGATGCCGCGCCGCTCGAGACGGTACTCATGGACGACACGGCGAAGACCATCATCACGTTCAACAAGTCGCCCGACATAAGCTTCGACCGGACGATCAATCCCTATCGGGGTTGCGAGCATGGCTGCATCTACTGTTTCGCCCGGCCGACCCATGCATGGGCGGGGCTTTCGGCGGGTCTGGATTTCGAGAGCCGGTTGTTCCGCAAGGCGAATGCGCCCGAGCTTCTGGTCAAGGAATTGTCGCGGCCGGCTTATATTCCGAAACCCATCGCGCTGGGCATGAACACCGACGCCTACCAGCCGGTGGAGCGCGAGCAGCGCCTGACACGGCGCCTGCTAGAGATCCTCTCGGCGCACAACCATCCCGTCAGCCTGCTGACGAAATCGGCGCTGATCCAGCGCGATATCGATCTCCTGGCGCCGATGGCGGAGAAGGGGATCGTCCGCGTCGGCGTGTCGATCACGACGCTGGACCGCAAGCTTGCGCGCAAGATGGAGCCGCGCGCGGCGACGCCCCAGCGGCGGCTGGAAACTGTGCGCGCGCTCTCGCAGGCGGGCATTCCGGTCTCGGTGATGACCGCTCCAATCATCCCCGGGCTGACGGACCATGAGATCGAGGCGTTGCTCGAGGCCTCGGCGGCGCATGGGGCGACGGGGGCGGGCTATGTCGTGCTGCGCCTTCCGTATGAGATCAAGGACCTCTTCCACGAATGGCTGGTCCAGCATGTGCCGGACCGGGCCGCGCGCGTGATCAACCTGATCCGCGAGATGCGCGGGGGCAAGGATTATGACCCGCGCTGGTTCGAACGCGGACGCGGGCGCGGGCCGATGGCGGACCTGATTTCGCAGAGGTTCCAGAAAGCCGCGGCGCGGCTTGGGCTGAGCGGGCGACGGACGGAATTGCGCACGGACCTGTTCCACCCGCGCGAAACGCCGGAGGGCCAGTTCCTCCTGGGGCTCTAGATCGCTTCGGCGTCCGAGGTGACACGCGCAGTCGTCAGGCCCATCCAGGGCGCCACGCGGCGTTCGGCCTTCAGCGCCGATTCGGCGACACGCCTCAGGCGCTGGGCCTTCACGAGCGCAGCTTCGGCGGCCGACACGGCAAGCCCGCCCGAAGCGACCGCCTCCAGCAGGTCTTTCTTGATGGCCTGGTAAGCGTCCTCGACTTCGTTCATTTCCCTATCGAACTCGGTCTTGAACGCGTCGGCCGTCTGGGTGGAGGTCTGCAAGGCGGCCACCACCCCCGCCTGCAGGCGTGACCACCGCGCGCCCTCGGAGGCGGCGTCCGGCAGACCGGGTTCGGACAGCAGGGTATGGCTTTCCGTCGCCACTTCCTCGACGTGCTGGACGCAGCGGATGATGTCCGGCAGCGCCGCGACGGTTTCGGAGGGCAAGGCGGCCCGGTTGAGCTGGGAGATGAAATCCCGGATGGCCTGTCCAAGCGCCAGCACGCCTGTCTCGTGGGTCCCGTTGCGGTCACCGGCCCCCGGCGTTTCCAGCCGCGCTGTTGCCCGTTCAAATGTCAGCGTCATCATCCGGTCGACTTCAAGCAGGAGGCCGCGCAGCGCGACGGCGGGCACTTCGGCCAGTGTCGAATCGAGGAACTGAGGCCGGCTGATCGCTTCATCAGCGCTGACGAACATCGTCTGCAGGCGGCGGATCAGTAAGCCAGCGAAAGGCGACCAGACCACGACGCCGAGCAGGTTGAACATGGTGTGGAACGCGGCGAGCACCACGGTGTCGCCCGCATCCGCGAACATCGCACCGGCAATCTCCCGCGCAACCGGCAGGAGCACCGGCAGCAGGAGGAAAGCGGTTAACCCGGTTGTGAGGTTGAAGAAAATCTGGGCGGCGGCCACCCGCTTGGCGGCCGGCGTTGCGTTCAGCGAGGCAAACGCGGCGGTCGATGTGGTTCCGACGTCGGCGCCGATGATCGCCGCTGCGGCCAGTTCGATCGGGATCGCGCCCCCGGCCGTGGCTGTCAGCGTGATCGCCACAGCGGCGCTCGATGACTGGGTCAGGAAGGACAGGCCGGCGCCGAGCATCAGGAAGGCGAGGGGCGCGAAGAACCCGAGACTGGACGGATCGAGAAACGAGAGCTGGGGAATAAGTTCGCCAAACCCGTCCTTGAGGATGCCGATGCCCAGGAAGAAAAGACCAAATCCCGCGACCGCCTGACCGATCCCGGACGCACGCGGCCGGTTGGCGGCGACCAGCCGGCCCAGCATCCCGATGCCGATGAAGGGAAGCGCCATGGCCCCCACATCGATCTTGAGGCCGATCAGGCTGACGAGCCATCCGGTCATGGTCGTACCGACATTCGCCCCGAAGATCACCCAGACCGCATGGCTCAGCGTTAGCAGGCCGGCATTCACGAAGCCGATCGTTGCCACCGTGACGGCGCTCGAAGACTGCACCAGCCCCGTGAGCATGGCGCCGGCCGAAAGGCCGCGGATCGGCGTCCCCGTCCAGCGCCGGAGAATGGCCCGCAGGCCGTCGCCCGCCGCCAGCTTCAAGCCGTCCGTGAGCAGGTTCATGCCCAGCAGGAAGAGGCCGACGCCGCCCAGCAGCTCCAGGGTTAGTAGCATGGCCAACTCCTGTTCGTGCGCGGCAACGCGGGACAATTCCGACTTTGCGAGCACCTGTGCGACAGGGCAAGGTCTGCGCGGTAACCTTTCGGCAGGGTTTCCTTAAACGCGTGGTAACCGGAGCGGCCCAGACAATCTCCGTAGCGTAGATTCAACGGGGCCCCCGGAATGACCATCCAGAAAAACACGATCGCTCAAGGTGACTGTATCGAGCTCCTGTCGCGGATTCCCGACAAATCGGTCGATCTCGTGTTTGCGGACCCGCCGTACAATCTCCAGCTCGGCGGCGGGCTGACGCGCCCGGACCAGTCGGTTGTCGACGGGGTCGATGACGAATGGGACAAGTTCGCCAGCTTTGACGATTATGATCTGTTCACGCACCAATGGCTTGGCGAATGCCAGCGAGTCCTGAAAGATGACGGCGCCATATGGGTGATCGGCTCCTATCATAACATCTTCCGTGTCGGGACGGTGTTGCAGGACCAGGGCTTCTGGATCCAGAACGACGTGATCTGGCTGAAGACGAACCCGATGCCGAACTTCAAAGGCACCCGTTTCCAGAACGCCCACGAGACGCTGATCTGGGCCGGCAAGAGCCGCGATGCACGCGTCACGTTCAACTATGACGCCCTCAAGACCTTCAACGAAGACAAGCAGATGCGCTCCGACTGGATCATTCCGCTGTGCACTGGCGGCGAACGTCTGAAGGATGCGGCCGGCCGCAAGGCGCACCCCACGCAGAAGCCGGAATCGCTGCTCCACCGCGTCCTGTTGGCCACCACGAACCCCGGCGATCTCGTGCTCGACCCCTTCTCCGGCACCGGCACGACCGCCGCCGCCGCCAAACGCCTCGGCCGCAACTATATCGGTCTCGAGCGAGAGGACGCCTATGTGCGCCTGTCGCGCGCGCGCTTGAAATCCATCGAGCCGATGGACGTCGAAACGCTGGAAATCGAGCGCAGCAAGAAGTCGCTCGCCCGCGTGCCGTTCGGCGCGCTGATCGATTCCGGCTGGCTGAAACCGGGCGACCGCCTGTTCAGCCCGCAGCGCCGCCATCAGGCCCGCATCCGGGTTGACGGCTCGCTAACCACGGGCGCGATGTCCGGATCGATCCACCGTCTTGGCGCCCATGTCCAACAGGCGCCCGCCTGCAATGGCTGGACCTACTGGCATTACGAAACCGACAAGCGCGACCTCGCGCCGATCGATCTGCTGCGCCGCCGCTACCGCGACGAGATGGGCTTGAACTAACGCCTAGCTATAGGCGGTCAGCACTTCGTCGATCGCTTTTTCGAGATCCTTCAGCGTTGCCACGTGGCTCATCTGTGCACAGAAGGGTTGATAGCGCGGAATGACGCTGTCGCCCGTGCCCCAGAGCGCGCGCCCTTCGGGATTGAGCCAGATGATCCGCTTCGCCCGGCTTGCAAAATCGCGGAACAGGTCCAGGCGGGGATCGCCGTAGTTCGATCGGCCATCGCCGAGTATGATGATCGTCGTACGCCGGTCGATCTTGTTGTCATGGTCCATCTTGAAGTCTGAAAAGGCCTGGCCATAGCTGGTCGAGCCGAGCCCGATCTCGCGCAGGATTTTCTTGATCGCGGCGTCGAACTCCATCGTTTCCAAAATGGCGTCCACCGATTTCAACCGGTAGGAAAACGCGAAGGCATGCAGGTCCGGAATCACTTCCTTCATCGAGAAGAGCAGTAGCAGCAGGAAGCGCACATACAGCGCGACCGATCCCGACACATCGCAGATCACAAGGATTTTCGGGCGGTCCTTTTTCTTCTGCCGCCAGATCACGTTGAACGGAATCCCGTCCACGCCGGCATTGGCGCGCATCGTGCGGCGCACGTCGAGCAGGCCGCGCTGCGTGCGCTTGCGCCGGCGCGAGTGCTTTACGGCAAGTCGCTTGGCGACCTTCGCGACCAATTGCTTCATCCGCGCCATGTCGCTCGCCTCGATGGCGGACAGGCGTTTCGTGGCGGCGACCTCGTCGCGGAATTTTTCCGTCTCTGCAGCGCCGAAGATCTGGAACGCCCGCTCGGCCCGCTCGCGCGCCGCCATCGTCAGGGCACGGCGCACATCGATCAGGCGCTGCGCCTCGGCATCTGCGTCCGGCGTGCGCCCCTGCAACGCTTCCAGAAGCCGCGCCTGCAACTGCTCGCCGCCCATGGCGCGCACCATGGATTGTGCGAAATAGGCGACCTGAGTGGAAAATCGGATGTCGTTCAGCCCGGCTTGCTCTGCGGCCCGCTCAATTGCCGTGGCAAGGGCCTGCTCGTTACCTTCCTGCGTCAGCTGGGAGAGACGCTCCGCGGCGTCCTTCGGGTCTTCGCCGGGCTCGCCTTCGCTCTCCGAAGCTGCGTTTTGCCTCGCCGCGCCCGCTGGAGCGGAGGAGAAGTAGAGTTCGAACAACCGGTCATGGATGAATTTTTCAGACTCGGATTTCGCCAGCACGCAGGCGAGTGAATCCTTCATCAACGCCCGGTCATCATAGCCGATCATCGCCACCGTCCGGGCGGCGTCCAGCGCTTCACCGGTCGAGACACGCACATCGGCGGATCTCAGCGCACGGATGAAGTTGGAGATCTGCTTTTCCATGACGGGGCCGCGCCCTCAGCCTAGGTCCGGATAACCCGACGCCATCCGGCCGCGCGCATCCGGTCCGGTTGCCTCGCGCACCATTTTGCCAATCGCGGGCGTCACGGCCGCAATGTCGCTCTCATGCTTCAGCAGCACGTTCAGCGTATCGCGCACGAACGCTTCATCGAGGGTGCTGGCATGCAGCAACAGCAGCGTGCGCGCCCAGTCCACGGTCTCGGCGATGGAGGGCCGCTTCTTGATGTCGATGTCGCGCACCGACTGCACGAAGCGCACGAGCTGGTTGAGCAACGTGTCCGAAATGCCGTCAACGCGCGCGCGGACGATGCGTTGTTCGCGCTCATGGTCCGGAAAGCCGATATGCAGGTGCAGGCAGCGGCGCTTCAGCGCGTCGCCAAGCTCGCGCACATTGTTCGAGGTCAGGATCACCAGAGGCGGCACGTTCGCCTTGATCGTGCCGATCTCCGGCACGGTCACCTGATAGTCCGACAGCACTTCCAGCAGGAAGGCCTCGAACGCCTCATCCGATTTGTCGACCTCGTCAATCAGCAGCACCGAGCCCTGCGCCTGCTGCATGGCGTGCAGCAGGGGGCGCGCCTCCAGAAATTGCGGCGAGAAGAACAGGTCCTCGAAGCCGGACAGCTTGCTCAGCGATTCCTTCAGCGTCTCAGCGCCGCCGAGCAGTTCGTTCAGCTTCTCCTTGAGGATCTGCGTGTAGAGCAGCTGCTTGCCATACTTCCACTCGTACAGCGCCTTGCCCTCATCGAGGCCTTCATAGCACTGCAGACGGATCAGCGGCAGGTTCAGCCATTTCGACATCGAGGCGGCAAGGTCGGTCTTACCGACGCCGGCCGGGCCTTCGATCAGGATCGGCTTGCGCAGGCCGTGGGCGAGGAAAACCGCCGTCGATATCTGCGAGATCGAGATATACCCGACCGTATCCAGCCCTGCGGTGATTGCCTCGATCGAGGTCATCGGCTCGTAGCCGGTTTTCGTGACTTTTCCCATGAATTGAGGGGTAGGGTGCACCCGGCTGAGAGGCAAGGCGTGACGCGGGGAGAGGGCAGCGCTAGGACGGGCAGGCCATGCCCATCGCCCGGATTCTCTTCACACTGCCGTTGCCGGAGCCGTTTGATTACACGGTACCGGAGGGCATGGATCTGGAGCCGGGTTCCTATGTTGCCGCGCCAATTGGCCCGTATGATCGGCTCGGCATGGTGGTCGAGGTGCTGCCCGATCAGATCGGCACGAACCGGAAACTGAAAGCCGTCACGGCCGTCTATGACGTGCCACCAATGTCGGCGCCGATGCGCGAATTCCTGACTTGGGCGACACGCTACACGGTCAGCCATCCTGGTACGATCCTGTCGATGGCGCTGCGCGCGCGCGAAGCGCTGGTGCCGTCACCGGTCGAGATTCGTTATTGGCTCGCAGGGCCGCCGGAAGGGCGCCTGACACCCGCGCGGACGAAGGTGCTCGATCAGGCCGCCGCGCTTGGCCTCGCCTCGTCTAGCGAACTCGCGGCGGCGGCAGGCGTGTCATCCAGCGTTGTCAAAGGCCTTGTCGGCATGGGCGCGCTGGAAGAGATCGAAGAAGCCGTTGACCTGCCATTCCCGGCGCCCGATCCGGAACTGCCCGGCGCTGCGCTGACCGGCGAACAAGCCTCTGCGGCCGAAGAACTCCGCGAAGGGCTGCGTAAAGGCGGATTCTCCGCCTACCTGATCGACGGCGTCACAGGCTCGGGAAAAACGGAAGTCTATTTTGAGGCCATCGCGCAAGTGCTGCGCTCGGACGCCGAGGCACAGATCCTTGTGCTGCTGCCGGAAATTGCACTGACGCAAGCGATCCTCGCCCGTTTCGAGCAACGCTTCGGCGCGGCCCCCGCCCCCTGGCATTCGGGGCTGAACCCGAAGGAGCGCCGCCGCACGATGCGCGAGGTGCTGCACGGCCGCGCCCGCATCGTCATCGGCGCGCGCTCGGCGCTGTTCCTGCCGTTCCGCAAGCTGAAGCTCATCATCGTCGATGAAGAACA
>JBGTKE010000081.1:0-2631 GCA_041744775.1 Hyphomonas sp.
GCCTTGGGCACGAGAAAATTGAGGATTGGAATATCCTCGGCGATCGCATCTTCCTTTTCCCAGGGAGAGGCTTTCATCTCCTCATAGCCGGAGCGGACGATGACCTTGACGTCTTCGCCGCCAAGGCGGCGAGCCGTCCGGCAGCAATCCATCGCCGTATTGCCGCCGCCGAGTACGATGACGCGCTTGCCGATCTTGTCGGTGTGTCCGAAGGAGACGTTCGACAGCCAGTCGATGCCGATATGGATGTTTGCCGAACCTTCCAGGCGACCCGGGATGTCCAGATCGCGGCCGCGCGGCGCGCCGGTCCCCACAAACACGGCATCGTAGGATTTCGACAGCAAGTGCTTCAGCGAATCGATCTGCTCGCCGAGATGCATCACCGGGCCAAGCGCCGTAACGTAACCGACTTCTTCGTCGATCACTTCTTCGGGCAGGCGGAAGCGGGGAATCTGGCTGCGTATCATCCCGCCAGCTTTTGCGTCCCCGTCGTAAATATGGACTTCATAGCCCAGAGGCGCCAGATCGCGCGCCACGGTCAATGTTGCTGGTCCGGCCCCGATGCAGGCGATGCGCTTTCCGTTCTTTGGCGCAATTGGCGGCAGCAGCGGCGCGAAGTCGTCCTTGTTGTCGGCGGCAACTCGCTTCAGCCGGCAGATTGCAACAGGCTCATCCTCGACCCTCCCACGCCGGCAAGCCGGTTCGCAGGGGCGATCGCAGGTGCGCCCGAGAATTCCCGGAAACACATTCGATTTCCAATTGACGAGGTAGGCTTCGGTATATTTCCGGTCGGCAATCAACCGGATGTATTCCGGTACAGGCGTGTGGGCGGGGCAGGCCCACTGACAATCAACGACCTTGTGGAAATAGTCCGGACGGGAAATGTCCGTGGCCTTCAATGTCTCCCCCGGTTTTCTGCGGGCATGGAATGTTTCGCCAGCGTTTATTGTCTACTATCCGCAGTCTTAGCGCAGCGGGCGAGTCGGGACCAAGCCCTTTTTCTTTGCGTAGACGTGTCCAGTTTCGCCGGGCGGTCTTCGGCCATTCAGCGCGGCCCAACTGGGCGGGCCAAAGCTCATGCTATGACAGGGTCGACAGGCTCGTCCAGAGCAGGTGCAGCATAATCTCGCATCTCACGCCTTGCCCTCTGCAACGGATGAACGCGCCCTGATCAAGTTCCTCCGGCGAAGCCTTTCATAGGCTTGGGGTCGCAGCGTAAGATGTTACGTACCCTCTCTGCATCTTCGAACAAACGAAAGAAACCATGATGCCTGCCATTTCCATGTCGCCCCAAGAGATATCCGACTACATCGCCCAGGCCGGGCGGGATGCCTGGATCGTTCCCGATGTACCCGCCAGCACACCTCGCCGCCCGATAGAAAAGGTCGGCGTGATTGGCGCAGGCACGATGGGCGGCGGCATTTCGATGAACTTCGCCAGTGTCGGGATTCCCGTGGTGATCCTCGAGCAGAAGCAGGAAGCCCTGGATCGCGGCCTTGGCGTTGTCCGCGCCAACTACCAGCGGAGCGCCGACAATGGACGCTTTCCGCAGGACGAGGTCGGGGAACGAATGGCACGCCTGACGGGCACGCTGGATATGGCTGCGTTTTCTGATTGCGATCTGATCATCGAAGCCGTGTTCGAAGACATGCAGCTCAAGAAGCGTATCTTTGCGGACCTCGACCGTATTGCAAGGCCGGGCGCAATCCTTGCCACCAATACGTCTGCGCTGAACATAGACGAAATCGCCAGCGCCACCACGCGCCCGCAGGATGTCATCGGGCTGCATTTCTTCTCGCCTGCCAATGTCATGAAGCTGCTCGAAATCGTACGGGCTGACCACACGGCCAGGGATGCAATTGCGACCTGTATGGATCTGGCAAAGCGTATCAACAAGATTGCCGTGCTCGTCGGTGTCTGTCCGGGCTTTGTCGGCAACCGCATCCTGTTCGCACGTCAGACCCAGGCCCAGAAACTCGTGTCGCAGGGCGCCATGCCCTGGGACGTCGATGCCGCGCTGAATGCGTTCGGGTTTCGGATGGGGCCTTACCAGATGTCGGATCTTGCCGGTCTCGACATTGGCTGGACGAAGGGCGCGAAGACGGTAAACCCGATCCGGGACGCGCTCTGCGAGCTTGATCGCCGCGGTCAGAAAACGGGGGCGGGCTATTATGATTATGATGACAGCCGGCGCCCCATTCCGTCCGACGTCACAGCAAGGATCATCGCTGATGTAACCGGCGTTGCGGCCGGATCAGCGCCCGGCCCCGATGAAATCATCGCCAGATGTATTCAACCGATGATCAATGAGGGGCTGAGGATCCTTGAGGAGAAGAAAGCACAGCGTGCCTCCGACATCGATATCGTCTGGCTGAATGGCTATGGCTGGCCGGCGGACAAGGGCGGACCTATGCTCTACGGAGACATGGTCGGCGCTCAAGCCGTCCTCGCGACGATGGAACGTCTTGGCACCGAAGATGAGCGTTTTGCACCATGCGGAACGCTGAGGCGTCTGGCAAAGGATGGCGGCCGGTTTATCGACGTTCAGCCAGGAGGATAGGAGGCACGGCGCGGTCTCTTTCCGGCAACGGGATTATCAACGGACCCGCTCTTGAGCAGACTTTTCCGGAG
>JBGTKE010000082.1:0-3452 GCA_041744775.1 Hyphomonas sp.
TCTGATTGTCTGGGCCGCCGGCGGATCGCTCGTGCTCACAGCGCTGCTGCATGCCAGCGTCATCATTGGCCGCGCCATCCAGTTCCACGCGACCGTCTACGGCATCAACGTCCTCGGTCATCTGAAGACGCCGGTCTGGGCTGATCATCTGATGGCGCTGCTGACGGGCGGTGAAGCCTTCCACGATCACCACCACGAGGCGCCGCAAAGCGCGCTGCACCGTCCGCGCAAGGGCGTCTGGAACCGGATTGTGGATTACAACGGCACGGTCCTGCTCTTCCTCGAGAAGATCGGCTGGGTGCGAAACCTGAAGATCGCGCCGCAGTTCGCCTAGGCGCTCCTTCGCACCTGCAGCAACGAAATATGGAAAGCGCCCCCTTTAACCGGGTGGGCGCTTTCCCATTTGGGTTGTCCGGGGCGTGGGGGCGCATCGACGGAGGACCATCCATGACTGACACACATCCCAACGCCGCCTCAGCGGCGCATACGCACGCGTATATCCTCCTCGATCGCACAGGCTCGATGGGGTCGATCTGGGCCGAAGCGCTCGGCTCGGTAAACGCCTATGTCGAGGCCCTGACCAAACCGGCGGACGGCGCAAAGCCTTCTGAAGACGACAAGGTGACCCTTGCCGTTTTCGACCATCATGCAGGACTGCAGTTCGACGTGCTCCGGCGCGCGGTCACGGCCGCCAGCTGGAAGAAGGTAACGGATGCCGAAGCGAGCCCGCGCGGCATGACGCCTTTGTTCGACTCCATCGCCCGTATCGTCGCCCTCGCCGAGGACGACAAACCGGCGCGAGCGGTCATCGTGGTGATGACGGACGGACAGGAGAATGCGTCGAAGGAAGTGACCAAGGACGGCGCCAGGGCAGCGCTTGACCGGGCCCGCGCCAAAGGCTGGGAAGTGATTTTCCTGGGCGCCGAGTTCGGCAAGTTTTCCGATGCCGAAGCGGTCGGCGTGGGCGGCTCCAAGTCGATGGCGATGAGTGCCGGAAACTTTGACGCCTCGATGCGAAAGCTGGCCTCCAAGAGCCGGAAATACTTCGAGGCGGCCGAGTCGGTGGATTTCGACGCCGAAGACCGCAAGGAGTCCGGCGAGGATGACGTCAAACGCCGCAAGGGCAGTTGATCCGTCCCCTGACGGGTGAAGTCTGAACAGCTGTTCAGCTATCGCAAGGGCTGCCCCTCAAAAGGCGGCCCTTTTCCTTTGCTTCGGCAGATTCGTGTCACAGACGCGCCGCATTCCGGGAGCAGCTTTCCTGCACGCTGATCCAGGGAAGGGACGCCAAATGAAACTCATCAACTCCATTGTTGCCGCCGCGGCCGTTGTCGCACTGTCTGCGACCGCCGATGCGAAGATCCTGCCAAAGCCACCGAAATCCGGCACGGTCCAGTCTTACATCCTGCTCGACCGGACAGGTTCGATGTCGGATATCTGGGATGAAGCGCTTGCCTCCGTCAACGCCTATGCCGACAGTTTTGCGGCCGATGCGCCGGGCGCCGAAATCGCCGGCGCCGACATCGATACGGCGGTCACGCTGGCCGTGTTCGATCACCATGACGGGATGAAATTCGACGTCCTGCGCGACAAGGTCGATCCCGCGAAATGGACCAAGGTCACCAATGACGAAGCCAACCCGCGCGGCATGACGCCCCTCTATGACGCCATCGGCCGCATCGTCAGCCGCGCCGAAGCCGACGCGCCGGAGAAAGCCGTCATCGTGATCATGACGGACGGTCTCGAAAACTCCTCACGGGAACTCACCAACCAGGGCGCCAAGGCGGCGCTTGACCGGGCCCGCGCCAAGGGCTGGGAAGTCGTTTTCCTCGGCGCCGAGTTCGCCAGCTTCTCGGATGCGGAAACGGTCGGTGTCTCCTCGTCGCAGACCATGGCCGTCGGCCAGGGCCGGATGAAGGAGTCCATGGACAACCTCGCACAGAAGGCCCGCGCCTATGGCAAGGGCGCTGCCCCGGCCGTCGAGTTCACCCCTGAAGACCGCGCCCAGGCCGACGAAGAAGGCGTGAAGGAACGCACGGGCCAGTAACCGCTTCTCTCGGACCCAGAATGCAAAGGCCCGCTCAGATTGAGCGGGCCTTTTTTTTGGTCTAGCCTTGCCGCACAGGAGAGGCGGCATGGCCAGGGCAAGATCCAGCGCGAAGCGTCTCGGTGAGTGGCTTACCGCCGCGCGGCCCTTACTTGTCTATGGCGCGCTGCTGGCGGCGGGTACCTTCGCGCTGAGCTGGCTCGACTATCAGCGCCTCTCCCGGGACTTCTCCGGCGAGATCCAGCTCTTCCTCATTGCGGCGGGTTTCCTTGGCCTCGGCATCTGGGCCGGGGCGAGGCTTTTCGCGGGCAGGGGCCCGGTTCCGGAGTTTGACGGCAACCCGGAAGCCCGGCGAACCCTCGGCCTCAGTGAGCGCGAAATGCAAGTGCTCGGCCTGATCGCCGACGGCCTCGCCAACAAGGAAATCGCCGCACGTCTGAATGTTTCGCCCCACACGGTAAAGACGCATGTCGCCCGCCTGCTCGAAAAGCTCGGCGCCCGCCGCCGCACCGAAGCGCTGGCCCGGGCGCGGGAACTGGGCATGCTGCCTTGAACGCCAGGAAATCGGGTGATTCCGCGGAAATCACCCTTTCGGGCGATTGCTGTGCGGCCGGTTCCGGCGAAGCTTCTCGCAACACAGACACAGGAGACTTCCCATGTTGCAGAGCATTCTCAGGAACGGGTTCATTGCCGGGCTGATTGTTGGACTGCCGATGATCGCGATGTGGATCGTCCTCGGCGACAACGCCCCCAAAGGCGCCATCGGCATGGTGATCGGCTACACAACCATGCTGGTCGCGCTGAGCGTCATCTTCCTCGCCGTCAAGCACCGGCGCGATGTCATCAATGGCGGGGTGATCAAATTCCTGCCCGCCTTCCTGATGGGGCTCGGCATCAGCGCCGTTGCCGGCATCCTGTATGTCCTCGCCTGGGAGATCACGCTCGCCCTCAGCGGTTTCGACTTTGGCGCGATGTACGCCGAACACCTCACCGAGGCGGCGAGGGCGCGCGGCGCGACCGAGGCTGAACTCGCGGCGGAGATGGAAAAGGCTCGCAACTTCGCGAAGATGTACGCCAATCCGCTCTTCCGCATGCCGATCACTTTCACCGAAATACTGCCCGTCGGCATTCTCGTCTCGCTGGTCTCGGCGCTGCTGTTGCGCAACAGCCGGTTCATGCCGGCGCGGGGCGCCGTCCAGTCAGCGTGAACCTGACACCTGACGAGCAAGGCCCGCTGATCATGGGCGGGCGTCACCATCTTCCGCGCTGCGGCCCTAGCCCGGTACCGCGCCCGGCGCTGAAGCCGGTAGATAACTGGCGAGGGCAGGAAGGATATTGGCGTCCCGTCCGTAGACATCCGGGGCGTAGGAAATGCTGCCATCGGCCGCCGGAAACGCCGTCAGAT
>JBGTKE010000083.1:0-2668 GCA_041744775.1 Hyphomonas sp.
GAGAACTGGACGGATGTCCTGAACGCCTTCCTCCTCGCCTTACTGGTCAATTCGCCGACCCTGATCATCATCGGCGTCCTCGGCGATTTCGCCGGCCTGTTCAGCCGCACGGGCGAAGGCGAAGTCTTCTCGGCCCGCAACCTGAAAGCCCTCCGCAACGCCGGGGGCGGCCTGATCTGGGCGGCCATCGCCAGCGCCCTGATTGTGCCGACCGTCCTAAGCTGGACCACCGGCGACGGGCGCGGCTTCATCTGGCACCTTAACGATCTAGCCCTCGGCACCGGCGCGATGGGCCTCGCCATCCTCGGCCTTTCCCATGTCTTCGCCGAAGGCATCCGCCTGAAAACCGAGAGCGACCAGATCATCTGATGGCCCGCGATATCATCGTCACGCTGGATGTCATGCTCGCCCGCCGCAAGATGAGGGCGAAGGACCTGGCAGCCGCCATCGGCATCACCGAAGCGAATCTGTCGCTGCTGAAATCCGGCAAGGTAAAAGGCGTGCGTTTCGAAACACTCGCCCGCCTCTGCGAGACGCTGGACTGCAAGCCCGGCGACCTGCTCGATTTCGGCGAGACCGTCGCCGCGCCCGGCGCTGCCCAGTCTGCGGAAGGCGGCGGCCTCGCCTGACCGGGATTGAGGCTGTGGTGTCATTCCGGCGGTTTCAGCCTAACTATTCTGACATCATGGGGTGTCAGGCGACTCCCCGGTCGCTAGGATAGGCAACACAATTCCGGTGAAAGGGGGCGCAGAATGGAACAGGTCATCGATCACGCCGCAGCACACGGACCCAGCCCGACCCTGATCAAGGACCTGCTCGTCTTCCTCATCGCCGCCGGCATCCTCGTGCCGGCGATGCGCTTCATCCGGATTCCGACCGTCATCGGCTTCATGCTGGCGGGCCTCGCGCTCGGGCCCTTCGCGCTCGGCCACCTGACGGACGAGTTTCCTGTCCTGCAATATTTCTCGATCTCCTCACCGGAATCCGCGCTGCCTTTTGCAGAACTGGGCGTGCTCTTCCTGCTCTTCCTGCTCGGTGTCGAGTTCTCGTTCGAGAAACTCTGGGCGCTGCGCAAGGTCGTGGTCGGCACGGGCGGCCTGCAGGCCACTGTCAGCGCCATGGTCATTGCGGGGGTTGCCGTTGCCTTCGGTCTCGACCTGCCGGTCGCGATGATCCTCGGCCTGTCGCTGGCGCTGTCATCGACCGCCATCGTCATGCAGGTCCTGATCGAACAGAAGCGCGCTGCCCAGCCGGTCGGCCGCGCCGCGCTCGGCGTGCTGCTCTTCCAGGACATCATGGTGGCGCCGGTCCTGATCTTCGTCGGCTTCGCCGGCATGAAAGCCGATGCCAACATGGCCGGCGTCCTGCTCGATGCGCTGTTCCGCGGCCTGATCGCCATCGCGATTATCTGGGCCATCGGGCGCTATCTTCTCGGCCGCATCTTCCGCCTCGCCGCCGCGGCCGGCGGGCGCGACTTCCTGATGGCGCTGACGCTGCTCACCGTGGTGGGCGCCGCCGCCATCACCTACAGCGCGGGCCTGTCGCTCGCACTCGGCGCCTTCCTCGCCGGGCTTCTCGTCGGCGAGACCGAGTTCAAGCACCAGACCGAAGTGGACCTTGAGCCCTTCAAGGGCCTGCTGCTCGGCCTCTTCTTCATGACCGTCGGCATGAGCCTCGACCTGCCGGTGATCGCCGACCAGATCGGCTGGATCCTCCTGGCGCTGGTGGCCTTGATCGCGGTCAAGTTCGCGGTTGCCTATGCCGCATGCCGGCTGTTTGCGGGCAATCATGCCCTGTCGCTGGAGGCCGCGCTGCTGCTCGCCTCGGCCGGCGAGTTTGCCTTCGTCGTGTTGACCTCGGCCCGGGCGATCGATGCCGTACCGGGCGACGTGGTGACCTTCGCCTCTGCCGTCGCCGGCCTCTCGATGCTGCTGGCGCCGCTCCTCGGACAGCTCGGCCGCCACCTCGCAAAAGGAAAGAAGGCGGCCGAAAGCGACGAACCGCCGATGATGGACCTCGAACACCTGACCAATCATGTCATCCTTGCCGGCTATGGCCGGGTCGGCCAGTCCATCGCCCGCCTGCTTGTGGATGAAGACGCCGCGATCGTCGCCATCGACCGCGAGCCCGACAAGATCCGCATGGCCCGCAAGGCCGGCGTGCATGCCTATGTCGGCGACGCCGCCCGCGCCGAATTCCTGACGGCGACCGGCATCACCCGCGCGGCGATGCTGATCGTCACGGTCGACGACCCCGACCGCGCCGAGGCGATGGTACGCTGCGCGCTGGAACTCTGCCCCGGCTTGACCATCCTCGCCCGCGCGCATGACGGCAATCACATGGTCAAGCTAAGCGAGGCCGGAGCCGGCTACGTCGTGCCCGAGGCCATCGAGTCCGGCCTCCAGATGGTCCGCATCGCACTGGAAATCTTCGGCTACGACACCGAAACCGTCCGCTCCCGGATCGCCCAGGCCAGGGATGAGGAATACCGGCGGGCCTGAGAGAGGCCCCTCACAATCCCGCCCCGATCTCCCGGAACGCGCCGCGCAACCAGATCAGCGCCGGGTCCTCGGAATTCTCCCGCCGCCAGTAGAGCACGCTCGCCAGCATCGGCGAGGCGATCGGCAGGTCGCGCACGGCGAGACCGGAGGCTTCCGCCATCGGCCGC
>JBGTKE010000084.1:0-14454 GCA_041744775.1 Hyphomonas sp.
GGCTTATGCGCAAGAAGACACCACCGCGACGCCGGAGGCTTCGGAAGAACGCCGCTTCGGCCCGGTGATCGTCACCGCCCAGCGCCGCGAGCAGAATCTGCTCGACGTGCCGCTCTCGGTCTCCGCCTTCAGCGGCGACCTGCTCGCCGAACTCGGCGTACAGACGCTCGACGAAGTCGCCAAGATTTCGCCGAACGTTACCCTCGAAGTCTCGCGCGGCACCAACAACACGCTCTCGGCCTTCATCCGCGGCGTCGGCCAGCAGGACCCGGTCTCCGGTTTCGAATCGGGCGTCGGCATCTATCTTGATGACGTCTACCTGAACCGCCCGCAGGGCGCGGTGCTCGAAGTCTATGATGTCGAGCGCATCGAAGTCCTGCGCGGCCCGCAGGGCACGCTCTACGGCCGCAACACGATCGGCGGCGCGGTGAAGTATGTCACCAAGGGCCTGTCCGACGATCCGTCGTTCAAGGCGCGCGGCGCCTATGGTTCCTACAATCAGGCCGATATCGTGGCCTCCGGTTCGCTGCCGCTTGGCGACACCGTCCGGGTTGGCGGCGGCGTTGCCTTCTTCACGCGCGACGGCTTCGGCGACAACCTGTTCACCGGCGAGGAGAACTACAACAAGGACGTCGCCGCCTACCGCGTCTCGGCCGAGTGGGATGTCACCGACAACTTCCAGCTGCGCATCGCCGGCGACTACATGAATGACGAGTCGAACGCCCGCCAGGGCCACCGCCTCATTCCGGACCTTGCCCCGCCCTTCCAGTTCCCGGTGCTGAGCAACGTGTACGACACGCGCGCCGGCCTCGACGTGGTGAAGCAGAATGTTGAAGTGAAAGGCGGCTCTTTCGTCGCCGAGTACACGGTCAACGACAATATCACGATCAAGAACATCCTCGCCTACCGCGAAGACGAAGGCACCTCGCCGATCGACTTCGACTCGCTGCCGGCGGTCGATGTCGACGTGCCCGCGATCTACACCAATGATCAGCTCTCGAACGAATTCCAGGTCAACTATTCGGGCAACCGACTGAACGGCATCATCGGCGCCTACTATCTGGAAGCCAATTCCGACACCGTGTTCGATGTCGGTCTGTTCACCACGGGCGAACTGCTCAACCTGATCAACAGCACGACGGCCTTCACCGGCTTCACGGCGCAAACCTTCGGCGAAGTCGGCACCGAGACCTGGTCGGTCTTTGCAGACTTCACCTACGACCTGACCGACAAGCTGTCGGTATCGCTCGGCGGCCGCTACACCGAGGACGAGCGCACCTCGACCGTCATCCGGCGCAACTATGTCGGCGGCTTCTCCGAATTCTTCGGTGGCAACGGCATTCCGATCTCGACCTCCTCGAACTTCAACGGTTCGGAAAAGTTCGACGATTTCAGCCCGCGCGTGTCGCTGACCTATAAGCCGGTGGACGACCACACGGTATATGCAACCTACGCCCAGGGCTTCAAGGGCGGCTCGTTCGACCCGCGCGGCCAGACCAGCCTGACGCCTGACTTCGACCAGAGCGGCACGATCACGCCGGATGAGGTGAAAGCCTTCATGCTGTTCGAGCCGGAAGAGGTCGACAGCTACGAGATCGGCTGGAAGTCGAACATGTTCGATCGCCGCCTGCAGTCGAGCCTTGCGGCCTTCTACATGGACTACAAGGATGTCCAGATCCCGGGTTCGGTCGGCGTCGACATCGACGGCGACGGCATCTTCGAGAGCTTTGCCGGCGTCACGACCAATGCCGGCGCCGCGACCCTCTGGGGCGTGGAACTGGAAACCATCGCCCAGCTGGGCGACCAGATCTTCAACAGCTCGGACTTCTTCAACGCCGGTCTCAGCGTTGGCTATATCAATGCCGAGTATGACGAGTTCATCACCATCATCGCCGGCGTGCCGACGGACGTTGCCGGTGACCGCGTCATCCAGAACACGCCGGAATGGACCGGCAGCCTGCGGCTGACCTATGACACGCCGTTCAACATCCTTCTCAGGGAAGGCCGCCTGACCATCAATCAGCTCACGTCCTATCGCGGCGACTCGAGCCAGTTCGAAATCCCGAGCGCGATTGACCAGGAAGCCTACACGCTGGCCGATCTCAGCATCCGCTGGAAGGAAAACGGCAGCCGCTGGGGCTTCAACCTGACCGGCAAGAACCTCACGGATGAGCGCTACCGCGTCTCCGGGTACAACTTCCTGAACGCTGCCGGCGCGCCGGCACTCGGCCTGGAAGGCGTGCTGACCGGTTTCTACGGTGATCCGCGCACGGTGACGTTCGGGATCGACTACAACTTCTAGAGGCGCCTGGCGCGTTACCTCCCAGACCCTGCCGCCTCTCGTCGGCGGGGTTGCCGGAGCCTCCCTGGGGCGGTGCCTGAACGGCGCCGCCCCTTTTCTGTGGGCGAGGTCAGAAATCAGTGGGCGGAGCTTTTGACCCGGGCGGATTTCGCGCGCGGCGCCGCTGCGGCGCGCTGGGCCGATTCGAACCCGGCCGTGATGAAGGGCACCATGCGGTCACAAGCCTCGACGAGATCTTCGGAGCGGACGAAGCCGCCGGACAGTTTGTCGATCCGGCCTGTCTGGGCGAGGGCCAGTGTCAGCGCGCCGGAGAAACAGTGATAGCCCCAGTAGAGATCTTTCTCGTCGATTCCCGGAATGGCGAGGCGCAGGGCATCGAGGAACTTGCGGATGAGCGGATCGAAATGTTCGGCCATCAGGCGGCCGCCCCAGCCGGGCGTATTGTTCACGTAGGCGACGAGGGCGTAGTAGTTCTTCCAGCCCGGTTCCTGCAGGTGAGCCCCCTTGAACAGGGGATCGAGATAAGCGCGGATGATGGCTTCAACCGCCGGTGCGGCCGGCTTGGCGGCATTGATCGCCTCGATCAGGGCCGCTTCGCGCCAGTCGTTCAGAACCTTGGCGCGCCGGTCGAACACCGCGACGAACAGCTTCTCCTTGGAGGTGAAGTAATAATGCGGCAGCGCGAGATCGACCCCGGCATCTTTCGCAATGGTGCGCAGGGTGACGCCGTCAAAGCCATGAGCGCTGAACTCCGCTTCGGCCGCGTCGAGAATGGCGCTGCGGCGATCGGTTTTCGGCGGCGGGGGTTTCTTGCGGGCGCTCAGCTGCGTGTCCTCAGCATTGTTCTGAAACCCTTTATGGACCCGTATTCCCGGGCAAGTCAAAGTAGCTGTCGCTGGAAACATATCCAGCCGCTTGCAACTCTGGCGCATTCCTGCAAAGTCTTCAACAGTTGTTGAAAACGGGACAGGAGTTCCCGGAGCGAGGGAGGACAGCAATGGCCCTAACCGGCGAAGATATCGCGTGGTCGTCCGCGGACGGCCTGTCGCTATACGCAAAGGTATATGGGCCTGCGTCAGCGAAGCTGACGGTGCTCTGCCTGCATGGGCTGACGCGCAACCACAAGGACTTCGAGCCGATGATCGCCGCCCTGCCCGGCGATTACCGTTTTATCGCGGTGGATGTGCGCGGGCGCGGACGCTCTGCCTTCGATCCCCAGCCCAAGAATTACACCCCGGCGATCTACGCGAAGGACATGGGCCTTCTGCTCGACAACCTGGGCATCAGCCGGGTCGCGCTGATCGGCACCTCGATGGGCGGGCTGATCTCGCTGATCCTGATGCGCAAGATGCCGAAGCGAATTGCCGGCGTGGTGCTGAATGATGTCGGCCCGGTGGTCGAGAAGACGGGAATCGCGCGAATCGCGGGCTATGCCGGCAAGGTCCGCCCGGTGACCGGATGGGAGAGCGCGGCGGAAGCGGTGAAGACGATCCAGGGCGCGGCCTTTCCGGACATGCCGGAGGAGCGCTGGATGGATTTCGCCCGGCGCACCTACCGCGAATTGCCAACCGGCGAAGTCGTGCTCGACTACGATCCCAACATCGCCAGATCGCTCGGCAAGGTGAAGCCCGGCGCGCTGACGAATTTTGCGCTGTGGCGGCTGTTCGGCGGCCTGAAGAAGGCGCCGCTGCTGGTCGTGCGCGGCGCGACGTCGGACATCCTGTCCGAGAAGACGGCGCTGGAGATGGTCCGGCGGCATCCGGATGCGACGCTCGCGACCGTGCCGCGCGTCGGCCATGCGCCGATCCTGGATGAACCCGAGGCGGTGTCCGCCATTTCCGATTTCCTCGCGCGCCTGGAGGCCAAGGCATGACATCGACAACTCTTCCCACCTCGGCGCCGAACATTTCCGGCCGGGCCTGGGTGCTCGCCGTCCTGACACTGACGTATACGTTCAACCATGTGGACCGGCAGATCCTGGTGATCCTGCTGGAGCCGATCAAGGCCGAGTTCGGCCTCTCGGACGGCCAGGTAGGCTGGCTGACGGGGCTCTCCTTTGCCGCCTTCTATGCCACGCTGGGGATCCCCGTGGCGATGTGGGCGGACCGGGGCAACCGGCGCAACATCATCTCGCTCGCGCTGGCCATCTGGTCGGCGATGACGGCGCTGTCCGGCTTCGCGCAGAATTTCTGGCACCTGCTGCTCGCCCGGATGGGCGTCGGCATCGGCGAGGCGGGCGGCACGCCGCCGGCCACCTCGATGATCGCGGACCTCTATCCGCCGCAGGAGCGCGCCATGGCGCTCGGCGTCTATACCAGCGGCATCGGCCTCGGCATCATGGCGGGCTTTGCGCTCGGCGGGTATATTTACGAACTCTACGGCTGGCGCATGGCCTTCTTCGCGGCCGGCGTGCCCGGATTGATCCTTGCGCTGATTGTCCGCTTCGGGATCAAGGAACCGGTGCGCGGGCTGGCCGACCAGCGCAAGGACGACAGCCCGGCGCCGTCGCTCGGCGAGACGCTGAAGTTCATATTCAGCCAGTCTTCTTACCTCTGGCTGCTCGCAGGCTGCCTGCTGATCTGCATCTCGGCCAACGCCTTCCTCGTGTTCACCTCCAGCCACCTGCAGCGCACCTACAGCCTGACCCCCGGCCAGGTCTCCCTGCCGCTCGGGATCCTGATCGGCGGCGTCGGCAGCCTCGGCGCAGTCATACTCGGGCGCGTGTGCGACGTGCTCTCCAAGCGCGACATGCGCTGGCGTCCGCTGATCATCGCGATCGGCGCGGCCATCGCGATTCCCTTCGCCTGGATGTTCCTGCGCGCGCCGACCGTGGAACTGGCCTATGCCTGGAACCTGGTGCCGAGCTTCATCGGGTTGATCTATGCCAGCGTCGCCTACACGGCCTCGCAGGAACTGGTGAAGCTCCGCATGCGGTCGTTTGCCTCGGCCTTCATGCTGTTCTGCCTGACGCTGATCGGCATTGGCTTCGGCCCGCTGATCGCGGGCATGCTGTCGGACTATTTCAGCACGCAGGACGCGGTCCAGCCGCTCGCCCGGGCGCTGGAGGTCATGCTTGTGTTCAACGCGGCCAGTATCGTCTGCCTCCTGATGTCGACGCGAAACTACCGCCGGGACGTGCTGCGGGCGGCGGAATAACCGCTGAAGATGAGCCGTCCGACGGCTGCTGCGGCCGAAGGCATGAAGCCTACCGGATGTTCTCGCGGAGGCGCGCGACCAGTTCGTTCTTGAACGCGGTGTGCTCCCGGTGGAAGTCGATTGCCGTCTTGGGCTGCGTCTGAGCGACGTAGGGCGTAACCTGGACCGGGCGGTAGCCAGCCATGGCATTTGCGGCAGCAACGTATTCCGTCACGCGGCGCGCACTTTCTGATTTGACGAGATCACGTTCGCTGTCGCTCTGCGCGGCCTGAAGGGCAGCATAGAGCCGCTCATCGCTGATTCCGTTCTTCTCGTAAGTGTCGCTGCCGCGAAGCACGGAGTAAATCGCTTCAGCCTCACCGCGCAACTTGGCAGCCTGCGCCGCTCGCAGGCGGCGGCTTTCTTCGGCTGCACGCATGTCCAAGGCCGAAGCCTCTGCCTTGGCGGCTGCGTGTCCGGCCTTTGCCGCGGCCCGGATCAGGCTGGCATCGCCGGTGCGCATGCCCCATTCCCAAAGCGCTTCCGTGTGGCGACGCTCAACCGCCTTGCGCATCCAGCGTTCATACTCGCCGGTATTGCGGCCATTCCATTCGCCGTACAAGTAGTACTGCGCCACGCGATAGGCGGCGGCGCCGTCACCTGCCTCGGCGGCCTTGAAGTGGCGCAGGGCCGTTGCATCGCCATAGAGATACATGCCAACCTCCGCGAGGGGCGAGTCGGCTTCATGCGCCTTCTTGTACCATTCATGGGCAGCGGCATCATCTTCCGTGTACCAGGCATAGGCATTGCCCATGCTGTTCATCGCATCAGCGTCACCCAGGCGCGCGGCGCGGATCAGCCATTCGTTGGGCTTGCCATTCTCCCAGGCCTTGTAATTTGTCGTCCAGGTCATGCGCCGCCAGGTCTCCACTGTGGCGCGCGGGTCGCCTGCCTTGCGGGAAACGGCGAGCCAGTCCCAGATGTCAGGATAGTTACCGGCGATCGAATGGACCAGATAGACGCCCCAGATCGCTTCCTTGTCGCCGGCCTCGGCCAGCGGCAGCAAGACGCTGAGATCGTCCGACTGCTGAGCGAACACGTCCTGATCTTCCGCACGCTTCTCGAGCTTCTCGCCGCCATCGATTCCGCTGTAGCGAAACTCTGCCTTGTGCTGACGGAACCCTGCAGCCGCCAGGCGCGCGATCCGCGCGGATTCCGCATAATCGATCGGGACCAGCGCGCTGAAATCATTATAATCATATCCGCCGCCGGAACTGGTACCCTTGCCGAGGATGCGGGCGAGCCTTTCCTGGGAATAGGGATCGCCGGCCTCTGCACCGGAACGGATCCATTTGAGGCGCTCTTCCTTGGTAATGTTGAAGCGTTGCTCGGGTTCCTTTTTCTTCTTTGGGTTCTTGTACCGGACAGCGTCCTTCTGCAGCATCCACATCGCCTCGATGTCGCCCTTCCCGGCGCGCTTGCGCAACTCGTCCGGGTGAACCTTGTTCGTGGAATCGATGATCTGGGCTGTGGCCGGCGGCGCCACAAGCAGAGCGGCGGACAGAGGCAGCGCCAGCGCCTGGGCGAGGATGACAGCGATGTGCCGGAGCGGCGGGCGGACAGTCATGGGGAACTCCATGTTGTGAGCCGTGGGACAATGGGAGAAACGAACCGGCCGGAGCGCGATGCGTCGAAGCTGCCGCAATGTAGCGCGGGCACACAGGATTGGAACCGATTCCTTGCGAGGCTTGCGCAGGGGAGCGGCGCGGCCTAATCCGGAGGAATGCCTGATCTTCCCCCCTGCCCCGAATGCGAATCCGTGCTGGCCTAAGAAGACAGCCCGCTGCTGATCTGTCCCGAATGCGGGCATGAATGGACGGCGGCCGCACTCCTCGGTCGGCAACGCTCGCCGAGGGTGACGCCTTAACCGTGATCAAGGACCTGAAGGTGAAGGGCTCATCGGCGGTCGTTAAACGCGGCACCAAGATCAAGAACATCCGCCTCGTCAACGGCGACTACGACATCGACTGCAAGATCGACGGCATCGGCGCGATGGGGTTGAAGTCGGAGTTTGTGAAGAAGGCTTGAGGCTTGCCTCAGCGCTGGCGGTTTGGCCCATCCTTCGACTTCGCTCAGGATGAGCAGTATGGTTTGGCGGGCGAAGCCGATCCAGACAGACAAACTCATCCTGAGCGAAGTCGAAGGATGGGCCACACAGCGTCTCACTAAACCCCCGCCTCTTTCCATCCGCCTGCGGATGTTTGCTGGAAGTAGCGCGTCACCAGCCCAGAATCCTTCGCTGCCTTGAACTGCTCCCGCGCTCTCGCGCGGGTGTCCTTGTCGGCGTCTTCGAAGATCACCATGCAGCGTTTGAACGGCGCCTCGACCGGCGCGTCGGTGCCATCCATCAGTACGAGTGCGCCGGCATTGTTGGCGTTCTTCAGTTTCGCCGAGAGCAGCACCGGCTGGCGCGCGGCATCGAGGCCCGGCGCTTCAGCCTGGCCGTGCGGGAGAAAGGAGGCGTCGTCGAAGGTCCACAGCGCGGCGTCGAGTTTCGCCAGCCGCTCCAGGTCCGGCGAGACGGCGAGCACGCGCCATCCCGCCTCCAGGCATTTCTGCATCAGCGGCGGGGCCGCCACCTCCAGCGCCGTGCGCGAGAGGTGGTAGAACCACCATTCGGGGCGCTGGGTTTCCGGCACTTTTATCCTCCCCCGTTTGCGGGGGAGGTGTCCCGCAGGGACGGAGGGGGTGAGGCGGGACAGCGAATGCACTGCGATCGCCCGCCGAACGCCCCCATCCCCGCCTTCGGCGGTACTTCCCCCGCAAGCGGGGGAAGATGACAGATTTCACTCATAGTTATCCGCAATCCACCGGCTCAGCAGGCGGGGGCCGTAGCCTGACGCCCAGCTCGGATCGGTCGGCGCTTTTTCCCCTTCGACCCAGGCGACACCGGCGATGTCGAGGTGGGCCCAGCGCACGCCGTCCTTGATGAAGCGTTTGAGGAACTGCGCCGCTGTGATCGAACCCGCCGCGCGCCCGCCGATATTGCGCATGTCGGCGAACTTGGACTTGATCAGCGAATCGTATTCCGGACCGAGCGGCAGGCGCCAGACGCGCTCGCCTTCGGCGAGGCCGGCCTTGGTGAGTTCCTCGGCAAGGTCGTCGCTGTTGGAAAACAGGCCGGCATGGTGGTGGCCGAGCGAAATGACGATCGCGCCAGTCAGCGTGGCAAGGTCGACAATCGCTTTCGGCTTGAAGTGTTCCTGCGCGTACCAAAGCACGTCGCAGAGGACGAGGCGGCCTTCGGCGTCGGTGTTCTGCACTTCGATGGTCTGGCCCGACGCCGAGCGCAGGATATCGCCCGGCCGGATGGCGTTGCCGTCCGGCATGTTCTCGACGAGGCCGATCAGGCCGACCACGTTGACCTTCGCCTTGCGCTGGGCGAGCGCGCGCATGGTGCCGGTGACCGCTGCGGCGCCTCCCATGTCGCCGCGCATTTCTTCCATGCCGGGGCCGGGCTTCAGCGAGATGCCGCCGGTGTCGAAGCAGACGCCCTTGCCGACCAGCACGACCGGATCCTCGTCCGGCTTGCCGCCGTTCCATTTGATGATACCGAGCTGGCTTTCCCGGACCGAGCCCTGGCCGACGCCGAGCAGCGCGCCCATGCCGAGCTTGGCCATCTGCTTCTCGCCGAGGATTTCGACTTCGAGGCCGAGCGGGGCGAGGTCCTTCACCTTGGCGGCAAAGGATTCCGGATGCAGGTCGTTGGGCGGCAGGTTGACGAGGTCGCGGGCGAGATAGGTGCCGTCGGTGGCCGCGTCGAGCGGGGCGAAGGCGGCCTTGGCGGCTTTCGGATCGGTGGAAATGACCGTCAGGCCGGACAGGCTGGGCTTCTGGTCCGGCTTCAGCTTGGTGAAATACGTATCGAAGCGATAGGCCGCGAGCTTGGCCCCGACAGCGACGCGGGCCGCTGATTCGGGGTCGCCGGCTGCGATCGAGGCGGTCTTGAAGCCGCTGGCGCCGATCGCCTTGAAGAAACTGCCGCCGATTTTCTCCAGGGCGCGGGCATCGCGCTTCTTGGCCTTGCCGCCGCCCATCAGAACCGCGCGGCGGGCGTCGCAGCCCTTGGGGAGCACCACAATGGCCTGGTGACCGGCCTTGCCGTCGAACCGGCCGCCTTCCAGCGCCTCCGACAACAGGCCGCCGCTGGCCTTGTCCAGCGCCGCAGCCGCGGCGGGCAGCTTGTCGCCCTCGTCGATGATAAAGGCGGCAATATCGGCCTTGGCGCTTTCGGCGAATGTAATCTTCATGTGTGGAAACTCCGTTGTGAGCGGAAACTAAGCATCGACGCGCCAAGCGCAACTCGTTAGCAAGGGAATTAGCAGCTTCTAACCGCATGTTTTCAACAAGATAGAGTGCGCACCCCGCCCGGCCATGACCAAAATCCAGGCCCATCTGTTCCGCCAGATCCTGCAGGCGGTGGTGATCATCGTGGGCGGTCTCGTTATGATGGCGCTGCTGGCGCAGGGCCTGTCGCGGACGGACCTGATCCTCGAGAACCGGCAATCGGCGCTCACTTACTTCTATATCGTGATGCTCGGATCGCCGCAGGTAATTGCCTTGCTGCTGCCGCTGGCGATTTTCGTGGGCGCCGTCTGGTCGCTGAACCGGATCCACAAGGATTCCGAGATCGTGGTCGCACAGGCCGCCGGCATGACGCGGTGGCAGGTGGCGTCGCCGGTTCTCAGGCTGGCGCTGATGTGTGCCGTCTTCCACCTCGGCGTAAACCTCTGGGTCCAGCCAGCGTCGCAACGCGCGATGCGCGAGGCCGTCGCCGAGGCACGAGCTGACCTTGCCGCCGCCCTGATCCGGCCCGGCCAGTTCACGACCAATGGCGAGCGGCTGACATTCTATGCACGCGAACAGGTCGGCGGCGAACTGCGCGGCGTGCTGATCTCCGACATGACCGATCCCGACTTTCCGACCGACATCCTGGCGCGCTCCGCCGCGCTGGTCAGCGTAGAAGGCAATCCGACACTGCTGCTGCGCGATGCGCTGAGCCAGCAGCTCGACAACAACCAACAACTCTCGATCCTGGAGTTCGACCAGTACATGTTCGACCTCACCGATTTCATGAAGGAAGACGCCGAGCTGATCCTCAAGGCCTCGGACAAGTACTTGCACGAACTGCTGTTCGTCGACCGGAAGGATTATTTCCAGAACAAGGAAGCAGACACCTTCCTCGCCGAAGCGCATGCGCGGCTGACCACGCCCATGCTCAATATCGTGATGGCGCTGCTCGCCATCGTGGCCGTGCTCGGCGGAGACTTCAGCAGGCAGGGCTACAGCCGCCGGATCGGGATCGCCTCCGGCGGGGCCGCGATGATGCTGGTCGTGCAGCTGGCCTTGCAGTCGGCGGCCGCAGACAATCCGGCACTCAACATCGTGCAATGGGTGATTCCGCTGATGGTCATCGGCGGGCTGTCGTGGGTCTATTTCGGACGCGGCCGGCATATCGGCAAACGGGGACCGCCGCGGGCCAGTCTGTTGACCGCGCGCCAGGAGGCGATCGCCTGATGCTGTCGCGTATCCAGCGTTACATCCTCAAGGAATGCCTGTCGGGGCTGGTCCTGGTGCTCGGCCTGCTGTTGCTGGCGATCCTCCTGATCGACGTGGTGGAACAGTTGCGCACCGTGGGCGGCGATGTCAGCCTCAGCCTGCTCAGCGCGCTTCGCCTGTCGCTGATGAAGCTGCCGCTGCTGATCGAGCAAACCTTGCCCTTCGCGCTGCTGGCGGCGAGCATGCTGGCCTTTACACGCCTCAACCGCCGGTCCGAACTGTCGATCATCCGCGCGAGCGGACTTTCGGCCTGGCGCTTCCTGACGCCCGTGATCGTGCTGGCGGCGGGCCTTGGCCTCTTTTCGTCGCTGGTGCTGAACCCGTTTGCGGCCCGCCTGACTCAGTCTTTCGAGTTCGAGCGGGCGCGGCTGTTGCAGATCGGGCAGGAGACTCTGGCCGTCGCCGATACCGGCATCTGGCTGCGCCAGGGCGATGATACGAGCCAGTTCGTGATCCATGCCGGGCAGGTGCAGGATTCCGGGCGCACGCTGCTGGACGTCAAGCTGATCGAAGAGCAGCGCCTGTATGATGGCCGCCGCCCGACCAGCGATTTTGCCTTCGTGCGCCGGATCGACGCCGAGCGGGCGACGCTGAATGACGGCTTCTGGCAGCTCGAGAATCTCGTCGAGAATCTGCCGAACCAGCCGCCCGAACGCCGCGACAACCTGGCCATCCCGACCTCCCTGGACGCGGTCACCCTTCTCGACAAGTTCGCCTCGCCCAACACAATCGGCTTCTGGGACCTGCCCGGTTTCATCTACGAAACCCGCGCCGCCGGCCTCGACGCCTCGCGCTACACGATGCGCTGGTACACGCTCACGGCGACCCCTGTCCTGTTCGTCGCCATGGCGCTGATCGGGGCGCTGGCGTGCCTGCGGCTGCAGCGGCTGGGCGGCACATCGCAGCTTTTGGCCACCGGTGTCCTGGCGGCTGTGGGCCTTTATTTCTTCACCCAGTTCTCGGCAACTCTCGGGGCCACCGGCGCGGCGCCGCCGTCGGTTGCGGCCTGGTCCCCGCCCCTCTTCGTGCTGTTCGTTAGCCTTGCGTTCATCGCTTACCGCGAAGACGGCTAACTCGGCTGCAGCCTTGACACGGCCCTACCCCCCGGACCATCTCTGCCGCCCTTAAAGAGGGAAAGCGTATGAAACTTGTCGTCGTCGAGTCGCCCGCGAAGGCCAAAACGATCAACAAGTACCTGGGGAAGGACTATAAAGTCCTCGCCTCCTACGGGCATATCCGCGACCTTCCTTCGAAGAACGGCTCGGTCGATCCCGACAATGATTTCGAGATGGTGTGGGAGGCCGATTCCAAATCCGCTAAGCGGATCTCCGACATCGCGAACGCGCTGAAGGACGCCGACACGCTCATCCTGGCCACCGACCCTGACCGCGAAGGCGAAGCGATTTCCTGGCACATTGTCGAAGCCCTGAAGAAGCGCCGGGCGCTGAAGAAGGACATGTCGGTCGAGCGCGTCGTGTTCAACGCGATCACCAGGAACGCCGTCACCACCGCAATGGAACACCCGCGCCAGATCGATGCCGAACTGGTGGACGCCTACCTCGCCCGCCGCGCGCTGGATTATCTTGTCGGCTTCAATCTCTCGCCGGTCCTCTGGCGCAAGCTGCCGGGCTCACGTTCGGCGGGGCGCGTGCAATCGGTAGCCCTGCGGATCGTCTGCGACCGCGAGAACGAGATCGAGCTGTTCCGCCCGCAGGAATACTGGAACATCGCCGCCGAACTGCGCGCGCCCGATGGCACCGCCTTCGAGGCGCGCCTGCACGCGCTCGACGGTGACACGCTGAAGAAATTCACCCTCGGCAACAAGGGCGACGCTGACCGCGCGCTGGAGATCGTCAAGACCGGCGGCTATTCGGTCGCGAGCGTCGAGGCGAAACCGGTGAAGCGCAATCCGCCCCCGCCCTTCATCACCTCCACACTGCAGCAGGAAGCGAGCCGCAAGCTCGGTTTCAGTGCCAAGCGCACAATGCAGGCCGCGCAGAAACTGTATGAAGAGGGCCGCATCACCTATATGCGGACCGACGGCGTGAACATGGCCGAGGAGGCCTACACCGCCGCCCGCGCGATGATCCAGTCGAACTATGGCGCGCGCTACCTGCCGGAGAACACGCGGCGTTATTCGTCGAAAGCGAAGAACGCGCAGGAGGCTCACGAGGCCGTGCGCCCGACCGACTTCCACCTGCGCCCCGAAGACTATCACGGCGACGGCGACCTGAAGAAACTCTACACCCTGATCTGGCGCCGCGCGGTCGCCTCACAGATGGAAGCGGCGCTGTTCGAGCGCACGACGATCGACCTCACCTCCAAGGACAAGCGCGCCACGCTGCGCGCGACCGGTCAGGTCGTGGTGTTCGACGGCTATATCAAGCTGTACACGGAGGGTCATGACGCCGGCGACGATGAAGACGACGCCGAAGGCCGGCTGCCGAAGATGGCCGAAGGTCAGCATGCGGACCTCCTGAAGGCCGACGCCAACCAGTCCTTCACCCAGCCCCCGCCGCGCTATACCGAGGCCTCGCTGGTCAAGCGCCTCGAGGAGCTCGGCATCGGCCGCCCGTCAACCTATGCGTCCACGATGTCGACGCTGGAAGACCGCGGCTATGTCCGCGTCGAAGGCAAGGCGCTGGTGCCCGAGGACAAGGGCCGGCTGGTCACGGCCTTCCTCGAGAACTTCTTTGCGAAATATGTGGAGTATGATTTCACCGCCGGGCTGGAAGAGAAGTTGGACGTCATCTCGGACGGCAAACTCGACTGGAAAGCCTTCCTGCGTGATTTCTGGACGCAGTTCGCCATCGACATCGACGGCACCAAGGACCTGCGCGTCACGCACGTGCTGGACGCCCTGAACGAGACGCTCGGCGCCCATGTGTTCCCGCGCCAGGACGCCGATGGCAACCCGGTCGAGAACCCGCGCCTCTGCCCGCTCTGCAAGGAGGGCGAACTGTCGATGAAGCTCGGCAAGTTCGGCGCCTTCGTCGGCTGCTCGCGTCACCCCGAGTGCAAGTATACGCGCCAGTTTTCGTCCGAAGGCGGCGACGCCGCAGCGATAAGCCCGGACGGCAACGAGATCGGCATCCACCCTTTGAAGGGCGAGATGATCCTGCTGAAATCCGGCCGCTTCGGTCCGTATGTCGAGATGGCGAACGGCGAGAAGCCGAAACGCGCCAGCCTCGCCAAGGCCGACAGCGTCGACACGCTGACGCTCTCGCGGGCCGTCGAACTGCTCAGCCTGCCCCGCGAGATTGGTCCGCACCCGGAAGATGGCGAGATGATCCTCGCCAATTTCGGCCGCTTCGGACCCTACGTGCAGCACGGCAAGACCTATGCAAACCTGAAGGATCCGGCGGAAGTCTTCTCCATCGGCATCAACCGCGCGGTCG
>JBGTKE010000085.1:0-1770 GCA_041744775.1 Hyphomonas sp.
CGTCGGCCTGGGCGGTCGACCAGAACGGCCGAGACCTTTACTCCGTAGACGGAGGGGCCGAGCAGCGCGAGACCGCGCGGCGCTTCGGCGTCAACCTCATCATGTATGTGCTTACCGGCAGCTACAAGGACGACCAGGTGCACGTGCCGGCGCTGCTGGAACGCCTCGGCGAACGCGGGGGCGCCGTGCCGGATCTCCGCCTGCCCGACCGCATCCCGGACGGGGGGCCGCAATGAACGAGGCCGTCCGCCTCAATTTCGAGCCCTTCCTCGGCTGGCCGCTGTTCTGGGGCCTCGCCGGCCTGACGGCGCTTGCCTGGACGGCCTACTTTGCCTTGCGCGGACGTGCCTGGCTGACGCGGGCGCTCGGTCTCGTCCTGCTCTCGGCGGCGCTGCTCAATCCGTCTCTGGTGCACGAGGAGCGCGAGCCCCTGCCCTCGGTGGCGGCGGTGATCCTTGACCGGTCCGAAAGCATGCAGTTCGGCGACCGGACGAAAGCGGCCGAGGCGGCCTACAGGGCGCTGACCGCGCGGCTCGCTGAAGACAAGACGCTGGAAGTGCGCACGCTGGAGACCAGTCCCGGCGATGACGGGACCTATCTGAGCGGCGCGCTGGAAGGGCTGATGTCGGACGTGCCGCGTGACCGGATTGCCGGCGCGATCTTCATCACCGACGGTCAGATCCACGATCTTCCGGACCCGGAGCGTACCGAGGCGCTGATCGGGCCGCTGCACGGTCTGATCGCCGGCGACGAGGACCGGGGCGACCGCAGCGTGCGCATCGTCAACGCGCCGAACTTCGGCATCGTTGGCGAGAGCGCAAACCTGATCGTGCGTGTAGAGGACCCGCGCGGCGGCGAGGTGGAGCTGCAGGTGTCGCTGAACGGCGGCGCGCCGGAGCGCATTCGCGTGAAGGCCGGCGAGGACACGCCGCTGCCGGTCGAGATTGAGCGGCGCGGCGAGAACATGGTGGTCATCGAAGCCGCCCCCGGCCCGGAAGAACTGACCCTCGCCAACAATCGCACCGCGATGACCATCGCCGGTGTGCGTGACCGGCTGCGCGTATTGCTGGTCACCGGCAAGCCCAACCAGGCGGGCCGCGTCTGGCGCGACCTCCTGAAATCCGACCCCTCCGTGGACCTCGTCCACTTCACGATTCTCAGGCCGCCCTTCAAGACCGACTATGCGCGGCCCGAGGAGCTTGCGCTGATCGCCTTCCCGACCGAGGAACTGTTCGAGGAGAAGCTGACCGAGTTCGACCTCATCATCTTCGACCAGTACGAGCGCCAGGGCGTCATCACGCAGGCCTATCTCGCCAACATGTCGCGCTATGTGGCAGATGGCGGCGCCCTGCTGATCGTCGCCGGCGAGCAGTGTGCGGGACCGGCGAGCCTCGCGCGCTCTCCCCTCGCCTCCGTGCTGCCGGCGACGCCGACGGGCCGCATCCGCACGGGCAGTTTCAAGCCGCAGCTGACCGGTCCCGGCAAGCGCCATGCGGTCTCCGCGCCGCTGGATGACAGCGGCTGGGGCGAGTGGATGCGCTATATCGAGGCCGACGCCGTGGCGGGCGATGTGCTGATTTCCGGCCCGGAAGGCCGCCCGCTGCTGATCGTCGACCGCGTCGACAAGGGCCGCGTCGGCATGCTGATGTCCGACCAGATCTGGCTCTGGGCCAGCGGCCATGATGGCGGCGGCCCGTTTGCCGAACTGATCCGGCGCATGGTGCACTGGATGATGAAGGAGCCGGAGCTGGAAGAGCGCCGCCTGTCGAT
>JBGTKE010000086.1:0-2752 GCA_041744775.1 Hyphomonas sp.
GCTTTCGCGCATCGCCATCGACAGGCGGGCGGCGAGGCGGCGGGCGAGGTCATGGTCGTGCGAACTGGTTTTGGCAGGCGCGCCGAACTCTTCCACGGGCCGGGCGGACGTTGCGATGGGGGATTCGGGCGGCAGGTCCGACAGGTCCGGACGCAACAGAGCTTCGATTTCCGCCGCCGAAAGCTTGCCGCTGCCTGTCAGCAGCATCCTGTCCGGATCGGCGCGCTCGAAGGATTTCGGCAGATCGGCCATTACCTGCCCTTCCCGGCGCAGCGGCATATCCCAGCCGCCTTCGGCGCTGTCTGGCAGCGCCGGCGCAGTCTCTCGCGCGGCAGCAATCCGGGTCATCGCATCTTCATCTCCCGGTTCCGGTTAACGACCCGTTAGGGAAACCGCTGCAGCGAAGGTGTTAAGGCCTGCCCCCCTGTGGATTCAGGATAATCGCGCAAATTTAACCCGCCGGTCAGGTCCTGGTAAGGCGCGATTCGGAAGTTGGGCGCATTGTGGCTCCATCGCTGAAGGGCAACCCCTGAGAGTCCGCCAAAGCGTTGGGATGTGACGGTTTGAACAAAAAAAGGCGGCGTTCCCTGGGGGGACGCCGCCTTTCGGGTTTTGGGGATTGCGGGCCTGCCTAATCGTCGCGCAGCGTGCGTTCCTTGCGCTCATGGCGCTCCTGCGCTTCGAGGCTCAGCGTGGCGGTCGGGCGCGCCTCGAGGCGGCGCAGGCCGATCGGCTCACCGGTGGCTTCGCAATAACCGTAGGTGCCATCCTCGATGCGGCGCAGGGCCGAGTCGATCTTGGAGATCAGCTTGCGCTGGCGATCGCGCGTGCGCAGCTCGAGGGCCTTGTCGCTTTCGGCCGAGGCGCGGTCGACGATGTCCGGCAGTGAGCCCGATTCGTCCTGGAGATTGTGGATGGTCTGCTTGGCGCCGTCGAGGATGTCGGCCTTCCAGGTTTCGAGCAGGCGCCGGAAATAAGCGCGCTGACGCTCGTTCATGAACTCTTCGCCTTCGGAGGGGCGATAGTCGTCTGAAAGATCGATGCTCACCGCAGGCTCCTTCACTCGTTTGCGTGCCATATAGATCGACCCTCGATTCGGCGCAATCGCGTCCGCTGCTAGTTTAAACTGATTAATTTCAACATCTTACGACGAAATTACGACAATTTGACGTAACATTCGACCCTTATGGCGCAGTTCGCCTGCTGCGCGCAGTGCAAGTTGCACACCGGCTCTTGATCTTTGGGACCCCGGCAGTCTCTATGGGCTTCGCCCCACACAGACGCCTTTTCAACGGTTTCCCCCGCCCGAATGGCCAGACAACGCAAACAACCGACCAAACAGGCTGGCTGGATGCTGGCGGTGATGTTCAATTCGCTGTTGATTCTGTTGCCCGTGATCGCGGCCAACACGGTCCGGCAGGCCTATGAAGGTGTGGGCATTGCCGAGGCCCCTACGATCGACGCGGTCATGCAGACCAAGGATCGGATGGACGAGGACTTCGCCGACCTCGCACCCAGGGAATCCGATCGCAAACTCCCCTTCTGGCAGGACAAGGTCCAGCGCGCGCTGGAGGACAAGGACGTCGACGCGCTGCGCGGCTACCTCCTCGCGGCCCCGGCCATGCTCGGCAACGACCTCGGCAAACAGGTCCGCGCCCGCGCCGAGGCCGAATCGAAAGGCACCGCCGACGAACGGATGATCCGCGCCGCATTACAGAAAGTGCCGGAAAGCGTCGCCCGCGCCATCGAGTACGAACTCGGCCTGCCGCAGGCCCCCCTCACGCCGGCCGTCATCGCCGCCGCCGCAACGGTGCCGGAGGAATTACCCGGCGAGGAAATCGGCGAAGTGCTCCAGGCCGGCGCCCGGCCGGAACTCGACTGGCGATTCCGCCTGCTCGGCAGCTATGCCGATCTCGCCGGAATGGCGCAGCGCTGGATCGGCGGCGACTGGTCGGACAGTATCGTGTTCAAGCTGACGGGAATCGGCCTTGTGCAACAGGGCATCAGCGACGGGCTGTCGGACGGCCATATCCGGGCCGTCTCCATCGTCAAGTCCGCCAGCCGCTCGAAGCGGCTGAGCCCTCAGTTTACGGATTATCTCGACGCCCTGACAAGCGCCGCGGTTCCGCGCGAGGTTCTTGTGCCGGCCATCGAGGCTGTGCTGAAGGAAGTCGCGACAACCGATGTGCGCGGCGCGCGCGTGCGCGATGCCTTCGCGCAGGCCATCGATCCCGCCGGGCTCGCCCGGCTCGAAAGCGATCTCGAACAGATCGACAAGATCGCCACCCTGACCAGCCCGTCGGCGACGCTGACCCTGCTCTCCGTCGCCCAGGATGGCACTGACCTGCGGCGTGCGCGGATGTTGGCCGAAGCCGGCGGCATGCAGGCGGTGGCCCTCGTCAAGGAACGCGGTAACGACGCCTTGCGGGTCGCCGATGCCGGCGTGCGCTGGGATAATTCGATGGTGCTCGAGATCATGAGCCTGACCGCTGCGGGCCTCCTGCTCTTCTGGGTCGCGCTGTCGACCTTCCGGATCTATTTCCGCAAGGCCCCGCCGAAAGCGCAGCCGCAGGGCATCTGAGGTCAGACGAGCCCGAACGCGCCCCGTATCCCGTCGATCAGCAACTGCGCCGACAGGGCCGCGAGGATCACGCCGAGGATGCGCGTCAGCGCGCCTGCGACGCTTGCCCCGATCAGCCGCACCAGCGGTCCGGCGAGCAGGAAGATCACCAGCGTGATCAGGAGATTGAGG
>JBGTKE010000087.1:0-6884 GCA_041744775.1 Hyphomonas sp.
AGGTCCGTGCGGCCAATGGCCTGGTCAAGCGATTTCAAGCCGAGCGAGGCGAGGATTTCGCGCACGTCTTCGGCAATGAAACTCATCAGGTTCACGACCTTGTCCGGATTGCCCGAGAAGTGCGCGCGCAGCGCCTCGTCCTGCGTGCAGACGCCCACAGGACAGGTGTTCGAATGGCACTGGCGCACCATGATGCAGCCCATCGCCACGAGCGAGGCCGTGCCGATACCGTACTCCTCGGCGCCGAGCATCGCCGCGATGACAATGTCGCGGCCCGTACGCAGGCCGCCGTCCGTGCGCAGCGTGATCTTGTCGCGCAGGTTGTTGAGCGACAGAACCTGATGCGTTTCGGCGAGGCCGATCTCCCAGGGCAGGCCCGCATACTTGATCGAGGTCTGAGGGGATGCGCCGGTGCCGCCGACACCGCCGGCAATCAAGATGATGTCGGCCTTCGCCTTGGCGACGCCTGCCGCGACAGTGCCGACGCCGGACTGGGCGACGAGCTTCACGCAGACCCGGGCTTCCGGGTTGATCTGCTTCAGGTCGTAGATCAGCTGGGCGAGGTCTTCGATCGAGTAGATGTCATGGTGCGGCGGCGGCGAGATCAGCGTCACCCCGGGCGTGGCATGGCGCAGCTTGGCGATCAGTTCGGTCACCTTGAAGCCGGGCAGCTGGCCGCCCTCCCCGGGCTTGGCGCCTTGCGCCACCTTGATCTCGATCTCGCGGCATTCGTTGAGGTATTCCGCCGTGACGCCGAAACGTCCCGACGCGATCTGCTTGACCGCCGAGTTCATGTTGTCGCCGTTCGGCAAGGGGCGGTAACGCGCACGGTCTTCGCCGCCTTCTCCGGACACGGACTTTGCGCCAATCCGGTTCATCGCAACGTTCAACGTACCGTGCGCTTCCGGCGACAGCGCGCCGAGGGACATGCCGGGCGTGACGAAGCGCTTGCGGATTTCGTTGATCGACTGGACCTGGGCGAGCGGGATCGCCTCGCCGGCGGCCTTGAAGTCAAGCAGGTCGCGTAGCTGGATCGGGTCGCGGGCGTGCACGGCCTCGACATATTTACGGTAGATTGCATAGTCGCCGCGGTCGCAGGCGGCTTGCAGCGTGTGGATCAGCGTACCGTCGAGCGCATGCAGTTCGTCCGAAGCGCGCAGCCGGTAAAAGCCGCCGACGGGCAGCGAGATGACGTCCTCGTCGAACGCCTTCTGGTGGCGTACCAGCGCGTTCTCCTCAAGGCCAGCAAGGCCGAGGCCAGAGATGCGGCTGGACATGCCGGGGAAATAGTCAGCGACCAGCGCGCGGCTGAGACCCAGCGCTTCGAAATTATAGCCGCCGCGATAAGAGGAGATGACCGAAATGCCCATCTTGGAAATGATCTTCAGGAGGCCCGCCTCGACCGCTTCCTTGAAGTTTTGCACCGCCTTGCCGAGCGTCAGGTCTCCGAGCAGGCCGCGCGCATGGCGGTCTGCGATAGCGTCCTGCGCAAGGTAGGCGTTGACGCAGGTTGCGCCCACACCGATCAGCACGGCGAAATAGTGCGTATCCAGACATTCCGCCGAGCGAACAGTGATCGAACAGAACGTGCGCAGGCCCTGGACGACAAGGTGAGAATGCACTGCGCCGGTGGCGAGGATCATTGGGACCGCGATGCGGCTGGAAGACTGGTTCTCGTCCGTTAGGATGATGTGCTCGCGGCCCGCACGCACGGCTTCCTCAGCCTCCCGGCGGATGCGCTCCAGCGCCTCCTTGAGGGCGCCGCCCTCAGCGGCGGTGACATCCTCGGCCGCAAAGGTGCAGTCGATGATCTCGGTGCCGAGGCCAAGCCGTGTGATCAGGCGCTCATACATGCCCGTCGTCAGAACCGGGCTTTCCAGCACGAAGACTTCCTGCTGCGACTTGTCCGTATCCAGAACGTTACCGAGATTCTTGAACCGCGTACGCAGGCTCATCACGCGGCCCTCGCGAAGAGGATCGATCGGCGGGTTGGTCACCTGGCTGAAATTCTGGCGAAAGAAATGACTCATCGGACGATATGCCGAGGACAGCACGGCAGGCGCCGTATCGTCGCCCATCGAACCGATGGCTTCCTTGGCGCTTTCCGCCATCGGCGCAAGGATAAGCTCGAGCGTCTCCAGCGTGAATCCGGCGGCCGTCTGGCGGCGCAGCAATTCCTCGCGGTTGAACAGCACAGGCTCCGGACCGGGTCCGATTTCGGGCTCCAGCTCGGTTACAGCCTGCAACCATTCTTCATAGGGGGCCTGCGCGGCGAGATAATCCACGATCTCGCGGTGGTCGTAGAACTTGCCGGTCTGCAGGTCCGCCGCGATCATGCCGCCGGCGGGGATGGACCCCCGCCTGGCGATCTCGTGATTGCCGAGCGGGCACATGCCGGTTTCCGAGCCGACCGCCAGGATACCGTCCGTGGTCTGAGCATAGCGCAGCGGACGAAGCCCGTTCCGGTCAAGCCCCGCCACCGCCCAGCGGCCATCAAAGGCGGCAATGCCCGCGGGGCCGTCCCACGGCTCCATCACGGAGTTGCAATAGTCATAGAGCGCGCGGTGCGCTGTCGGCATGACGGACTCGCGTTTCGACCAGGCCTCCGGAATCAGCATCGCCTTCGCCATCGGCGCCGAACGGCCGGATTTGCAGAGCATTTCCCAAACCGCATCGAGCGCGCCGGAATCCGAGGTGCCGTCCGGGATGATCGGCTTAATGTCATCGACATTGTCGCCATAAGCCTCGGAGACCATGCGAATCTCGTGGCTCTTCATCCAGTTCTTGTTGCCGCGCAGCGTGTTGATCTCGCCGTTATGCGCGATCATGCGGAAGGGCTGGGCCAGCGCCCATTGCGGAAACGTGTTGGTCGAATAGCGCTGGTGATAGATCGCGAAGGCCGAGATGAAGCGCTCATCGCGCAGGTCGAGATAGAAATTGTCGATGTCGGCGGCGAGGAACATGCCCTTGTAGATCAGCGACTTGTGGTTCAGCGAGCAGACATAGAAGGACGGGATGCTCGCCTCGCGCGCGCGCCGCTCGATGCGGCGGCGGCAGATGTATAGTTCCCGCTCCATCTCCTCCACGCTGCGGCTGCGGGAATCGCGGAACATGATCTGTTCGATGGCGGGGCGCGTGTCCTTGGCCTTCTGGCCGATGACAGAGACATCCACCGGCGGCTGGCGCCAGCCATAGATATAGAAGCCCGATCGCAACACTTCGCGCTCGACGATCGTGCGGCCGGCTTCCTGCGCGGTAAAATCCGTACGCGGAAGGAAAATCTGACCGACGCAGATGCGGTCATCTGTCGGGTTGTGGCCGGTTCGGCTCACATGCTCGCGGAAGAAATCCTGCGGCACGTCGAGGCGGATACCCGCCCCGTCACCGGTCTTGCCGTCAGCGTCCACCGCGCCGCGGTGCCACACGTTCTTGAGCGCCGCGATTCCCATCGCGACGATTTCGCGCTTCGGCTTGCCGTCCAGCGAGACGACGAGGCCGACGCCGCAGGCGTCCTTCTCGTGCTCGGGGTTGTAGGCGTGGCCGTCGATCAGTTTCTGTCGGTTGGCTTCGTACTGTTTCACATAGTCCGACATCTGATCTACTCCGCCGCCACTTTGTTGGACGCCATGGATTTCATCGATCTGTGCATCGCTTCGGCCGCGTCGCGGCCATCCTTGATCGCCCAGACAACGAGCGAGGCGCCGCGCACGATGTCTCCCGCCGCATAAACGCCCGGCAGGCTGGTCTGCATCGTGGCATAGTCGACCCGCACGGCCCCCCAGCGATTGACGGTGAGGGCCGGCTCATCGAACAGCAGCGGCAGGTCTTCCGGATCAAAGCCGAGGGCCTTGATTACCATGTCCGCCTTAACGTCGATCATCTCGCCGGTCTTTACCGGGCTCTGGCGGCCCGATGCGTCCGGCTCGCCGAGCTTCATCTTGCTGGCGCGCACGGCTTTTGCCTTGCCGGCCTTGGTGTCGAGGATCGCTTCCGGATTGGCGAGCCATTCGAACACGACGCCTTCTTCCTCTGCATTCTGCACTTCGCGCTGGGAGCCCGGCATGTTGGCGCGGTCGCGGCGGTAGAGGCAGGTGACGGATTTGGCGCCTTGGCGCACGGCCGTGCGCACGCAGTCCATCGCCGTGTCGCCGCCGCCGATGACGACGACGCGTTTGCCTTCGGCATTCAGCTCGCCGGACTCGAAGGCTTCGACCGTGTCTCCAAGACCCTTGCGGTTCGAAGCGGTGAGATAGTCGAGCGCCGCGAGCACGCCCTCTGCGCCGCTGCCCGGACATTTCAGGTCTTTGGCGGCATAGACGCCGGTGGCGATCAGTACGGTGTCATGCTCGGCGCGCAGCTGCGTGAGAGAAATGTCCTTGCCGACGCGCGTATTGAACCGGAACCAGATCTTCGAGGCTTCGAGATGCGCGATGCGCCGCTCGACGACGTCCTTCTCCAGCTTGAAGCCGGGAATGCCGTAGACGAGCAGTCCGCCGCCCCGGTCGTAGGCATCGTACACGGTGACCTGATAGCCCTTGCGGCGCAGCTGCTCGGCCGCGGCGAGGCCGCCCGGCCCTGCCCCGATGATGCCGGCTGATTGCGCGCGCTCACGCGGCGGCTTGATCGGCTGGATCCAGCCCTCGGCCCAAGCGGTGTCGGTGATGTGTCTCTCGATCGAGCCGATCGTCACAGTGCCATGGCCGGACTGCTCAATCGTGCAGATGCCTTCGCAGAGACGGTCCTGCGGGCAAATGCGTCCGCAGATTTCGGGCATGTTGTTGGTGGCCGAGGACACGCGCCAGGCCTCTTCCAGACGGTCTTCGGCGGCGAGCTTCAGCCAGTCCGGGATGTTGTTCTGCAAGGGGCAGCCTTGCTGGCAGAACGGCACGCCGCATTGCGAGCAACGCCCGGCCTGTACCTTGGCCGCTTCCTGCGAGAAGTCTGCATAGATTTCAGCGAAGTCTTCCGCGCGGACGGGCGCCGGGCGTTTCGCGGGCATGGCGCGCGAGACTTTCGTGAACTGCAGCATCTTCTCGGCCATAAGTACCTCCGGCGCGGGCGTAGGCACACGCGAGCCTCGCACTTAGACTGCCGCTCAGCATTCAACAAGAATGTTTGATTATTTTTAATATCAAATCGATATTATTAGGCTAGGTTTTCCCTCAAAATACTCTTCCCTTGTGCCTTCTGCATGAAAATACATATCATTTTGGAAAAGTAATAAAGCGCTAACTCTGCGTGCCCGGCGGCAGCCGCGCAATTCAAAGCTTTACCTTTCCGCGCTAGGGCTTTGAAACATTCATTTCCAGGCAACAAAGGCCCATGTCGCTTCTCCAGATTCTCATCATCTCGATCATTCAGGGCATTACCGAATGGCTGCCCGTCTCATCATCAGCGCATGTGCTGATAGCAGCGGATTATTTCGGCTATGTCGGGCGCGACGAGTTACTGATCAACGCCGTCGCCAATTTCGGGACGGTCGCCTCAATGCTGATCTATTTCCGCAAGGATATAGGCGAAGCTATCATCGGCACCTTCTCCCTGCCGGGCGCGCTCGGTGCCAAGCGCACGCTCAGTTCCGGCGAACGCCTCGCCATGAACCTCCTTGCCTCCCTGCCGCTGACCTTTGCCGGCCTCGCCGCTGCCCGCCTGTTCATTCCCGACGAGATCAACGCGGCGGTGCGCTCGGTTCACGGTGTCGCGATTCCGTTGATCGGTTTCGGCATCCTGCTGGGCCTCGCCGATATTTTCGGAAAGAAGACACGCACTATCGATGATATGACGCCCTGGCACGCGGTGCTGATCGGCGTCGTCCAGGTGCTCGCAGCAGTGCTGCCGGGCACCTCGCGCTCCGGCATCACGATGACCACGGCCCGGGCGCTCGGCTATTCCCGCCCCGACGCCGCCAAGTTCGGCCTGCTCGTCGGCGCGCCGGTCCTGTCGGCAGTCGGTCTCTACATGATTGCGGAGTTCTACTTCGGCAGCGAAGTCGGCACCGTCACGGTCGCGGCGTCCGAAGCGATTGCAATCGGCGTGGGCTCTGCCCTGTCGGGCCTCGTCGCCATCTACATCCTGATGACGCTGGTGCGCCGGATGAGCTTCCTGCCTTTCGTGGCCTACCGTATCCTGCTGGGAATTGCGCTGCTGACGATGATGCCCATCCCACTGGTTGCGGGCTGAGGCCGGATCAGGCTTCGCTGGGCTTGTGGAATTCGCCGTAGGTGCGGAAGCGCCAGAGATAGCGCGGCACGATGGCTTCCACCGATTCCAGATGGGTCACGCCAAGGTCCTCGATCGTGAGCGCGCCCTCGGCGACGACATTGTCGTCCTTCAGCATCTCGACCTGCGATCCAGTCAACGGCGGATTGCCGAGGAAGCCCCAGGAAAACGGCGGCACGAACCGCCAGATGGCCCCAATCAGGTATCCAGCCGGGCGCGCAAGGAAGAAAGGCAGCGGCAGTTTGAACCGCTTCAGGTCGATCGTCTTGAGGATGATGTCGTAGAGCTCGCTGAACGTGTAGATGCCCGGCCCGCCGAGCTCGTAGGTCTTGCCTTCGGCCGCCCCGGAATCCACTGCGAGGGCAATCGCGCTCGCGACATTGCCGGCATAGACCGGCTGGAACCTCGTCTTGCCGCCGCCGATGGCGGGCAGGAACGGCAACGAGCGCGCCATGGCCGCAAACCGGTTGAAGAACTGGTCCTCCGGGCCGAACACGATGGACGGGCGCAGGACCGTCGCCGTGGGAACAGCCTTGCGCACGTCGGCTTCGCCCTGCGCCTTGGTGCGGCCATAGGGCGACTTCGAGCTCGCGTCCGCGCCGATGGCCGAAACCTGGATGAACCGCGTAATGCCTCTGGCGGCCGCCGCTTCGGCCACCAGCGCC
>JBGTKE010000088.1:0-4835 GCA_041744775.1 Hyphomonas sp.
CATCGCGCGGCCAAGGCGCGCGCCCGCGCCGGTGACGAGCGCGCCGCCGGGTTTCATCCGGCGACCAATTCGAACAGGCCCAGCAGACTGACGCCGTTGACGAGACCGTAGATGTAGAGGGCGTAGAGGAGGAGCAGGAGCAGCGCCATCAACCGGCCGATCTTGGCTTTCGTCAGGATCAGGACCGCGAGCACGATGGAGGCGAAACCCATGACCCAGTGATCATAGGTGTGGAAGAGACGCGCGATCTCGACCTTGCCGCTCATCGCGACGAGGCCGCCGGCGCCGAGGATGTTGATGATGTTGGAGCCGAGGATGTTGCCGACGACGACATCTCCGCGCTTGCGGGCGGCGGCGGCGAGCGAAGCGCCGATCTCGGGCAGCGAGGTACCGACGGCGAGAAGCGTGAGACCGATATATTCTTCCGGAACGCCGAAAACGCGGGCGAGACCATCCGCCCCGGTGACGATCAGGTCAGCGGCGAATACGAGGGCTGCGACGCCGGCCGGCACATAGATGAGGGCGCGCCAGAGCGGCGGGCCTTCGGATACATGTTCGCGGATACCGGTCGGCTTGCCCCCGACTTCATCCCGGCGGGCGGCAAACAGGCTGAGGCCGGTATAGCCGATCAGCACGCAGAGAAAGCAGATCCCGACGAGCGGGTTCAGCGGCATGATGGAGGTCATGCCGATCCAGAGCGCGGTGGCGAGGAGGGTCGCGAAAAGGGCGCGCCTCTGCCCCGGGCCGCCGGCCATGACCGGGAAGATCAGTGCGGGAATCGCGAGGACGAGGAAAACGTTGGCGATGCTGGAGCCGACAATCGTGCCGATGGCGAGACCCGGGCTGCCGGTGAAGGCGGCGTTCACCGAAACGAAGATTTCCGGAAGCGAGGTGCCGAACCCGACGATGAAGATACCGGCGATCAGGGGCGTGGCGCCGATCGACCGGCCGACCCGGACGGCGCCTCGCACGAGCAGATCGCCTCCAAGGGCCAGGAGAACGAGGCCGCCGAGAAGCGACGCGATCAGGATAGGATCGGGCATGGCCGCTGCCCTCTCAAGACTAGTCGAGCCGTTTGAACTCAATGAGGTTCAGGATGCCGAAAACGAGAACAATGGCGCCGATGGCGATGAGCGAAGGATGGATCATGATGTGTCTCTCAGCCCGGAAGGAGGATCGATTTGGGCCGCTCTTAACCTGCGTTGCAGGGCTTGGCGAGCCCAAACGGCATTTCCGGCTACAAATCGCAGGCAGAAATCGGGTCTGTTTTCCTCCCGCGGAAGGCCATCAGCCGGTCCTGGACCCGGACGCCTCCCGGCGGAAGGCTTCGATCCGGGCTTCGATCTCGTCGCGGGTGGCGGCGAAGCGGCAGCGGAAATCTTCCGGCGTCAGGGCCGGGTCAGAACTGGCCGGATCGTCGATCGGCCAGTGGAGGCGCTGGGTCTTGCCAGGCAGCCAGGGGCAGATTTCTTCGGCGCAGAGGGTGATGACATAATCGAAGGCGGCGGCGTCCAGCGAGTCGAAGGATTTGGAGGTGTGGGCGGTAATGTCGATGCCGCGGTTTGCCATCGCTTCGATGGCGTAGGGGTTCGGCCTGGTCGGCGCGGAGCCGGCGGACATGATTTCGGCGCCGGGACCGAGAAGGTGGCGGGCGAGACCTTCGGCCATCTGGCTGCGGGCGGAATTGGCGACGCAGAGGAAGAGGATTTTCATGCCGGCTCCGTCTCGAATTGGGCGAACTTTGCGCGCGTGCGATTGGCGAAGGCGACGAGGGACAGCATCACCGGGACTTCGACGAGAACTCCGACGACCGTGGCGAGGGCGGCGCCGGAATTGAGGCCGAAGAGGCTGATGGCGACCGCGACGGCGAGTTCGAAGAAGTTCGACGTGCCGATCAGCGCGCAGGGCGCGGCGATCCGGTGCGGGACTTTCCAGGCGAAGGCGGCCGCATAGGCAACCGCGAACATGCCGTAGGACTGGAGGATGATCGGCACCGCAATCAGGGCGATGATCAGCGGGTTGGCCAGGATGACGCCGCCCTGGAAGCCAAAGAGGAGAACGACGGTGGCGAGGAGGCCGATGACCGAGGCGGGTTTGAGCCGCGCCATGAACGCATCGACAGCGCCCTGCCCGCCTTTCGACAGGAGCATCCGTCGCGCGATGATGCCGGCAATCAGTGGAATGACGACATACAGGCCGACCGAGAGAAGGAGCGTTTCCCAAGGCACGGAGATTTCCGCCACGCCGAGCAGGAGCGCGACGATCGGCGCGAAGGCGAAGACCATGATCGCATCGTTCACGCCGACTTGCGCCAGCGTATAGGCCGGGTCGCCCCGGGTGAGCTGCGACCAGACGAAGACCATGGCGGTGCAGGGTGCGGCGCCGAGGAGGATGAGGCCAGCGATGTACGATTTTGCGTCATCGGCCGGAATGAGACCGGCGAAGACGTGTTCGAAGAAGAGGACGCCGAGGAGGGCCATGGTGAAGGGCTTGATCAGCCAGTTGACCACCAGCGTGATGATCAGGCCCTTGGGTTTTGCGAAAGCGCCGCGGATTCCGGCGAACTCGACGCCGATCATCATCGGCCAGACCATCGCCCAGATCAGGAGGGCGACGGCGAAATTGACGTTGGCATATTCAAACGCGGCGAGCGCGCTGAAGGCGGACGGGAACATCTGGCCGAGCGCGAGGCCGAGGATCAGGGCCAGTCCGACCCAGATGGAGAGGTATTTTTCGAAGAGGCTCATGCGCGCAGCGGCCGACGGGCTTGAGGTTTTGCCGGCGGGCAGCAGGCGGCGCGGGCGGCGGCTTCCTGCACGGGCTGGCAGATTTCGGGGCGCCCGCCGCAACAGTCTTCCATCAGGTAGACGATCAGCTCACTGAGCGCCTCGGGGCGCGCGCCATAGCGAATGGAGCGGCCGTCGCGGGTGCCGGTGATGAGGCCGGAGGCGGCGAGGATGTTCAGCTGGGCAGACAGCGTGTTCGGTGCGAGGCCGATACGGAGGGCGATCTCTCCGGCCGGAATGCCTTCCCGCCCTGCCCGGACGAGGAGGCGGAAAACTTCCAGCCGGCCGGGTTGGGCGAGGGCGGAGAGGCGGTCGATGGCGGCGCTTGATTCCATATTTCAACGAATGTCGAAATACTGGAGATCGGTCAAGAGGCCTGTTGGCGCTTCAACGCGCGGGTGCGCGGCTACTTGTTGATTTCGATCGAGACGAACTGGTCGAACCAGCCGCCGGTTTCGCCGCGGCGTTTGACCCGGATGAGAATCGGCGTGCTCGGCGTGGCAAGGCCGGTTTTCACCTTGGCGAGCGCGTCGGTGACGGAGGAGACCGATTGGAAGTTCACCTCGACGATGACATCGGCGCGGCGAAGCTTGTTATAGGCGCGCCCGCGCGGACTGACGGCGGTGACGACGACGCCGGAGATATCCTTCGGGATGCCGTAGCGGCGGCGCATGTCATCATCGATGGGGGAAAGGTCCGCCCCCAGATCATTCGAATTGGCTGCGGTGTCCGGCACGGCCGGCGTGGCTGCGGCGTTGTCTTCCTTCAGCTCCGTCAGCGTGACGCTGACCTCTCGCGCGCGCCCGTTGCGGACGATCGACAGGGTGATCGGCTTGCCGATGGTCTTGTCCGACAGGGTGCGCGTCATTTCGCGCACCCCGATGACCGACTTCCCATCAATCGAGAGGATCAGGTCACCGACTTCAAGTTTAGAGGTGGCCGCCGGGCTGCCGTCGGAAATCCGTGTGATGATCACTCCGCTGGCGCCCTTGGCCCGGTAGGCCTTGATCAGGGCGGCGTCGGCATCCTGCACGTTGACGCCGAGCCAGGGCCTGCGCACGCGGCCTTCCTTGATCAACGCCGCGCTGATGCGTTTCACCGTGTTCGAAGGCACGGAGAAGCCAAGACCGATGGAGCCGCCGGACTGGGAGATGATGGCCGTGTTCACGCCGACGACCTGGCCGGCGAGATTGAACAGCGGGCCGCCCGAATTGCCCTGGTTGATGGCCGCGTCGGTCTGGATGAAATTGTCCGAACGCCCCGTATTCAGGTCGCGCCCCGTCGCCGAGATGATGCCGGCGGAGACCGAGCCGCCGAAGCCGAGCGGGTTGCCGATGGCGATCACCCAGTCGCCCACGACAGCTGTGTCGCTGTTGGCGAGTTCGACATAGGGCAGCAGCGTTCTTGAGGCGACCTTGAGCACGGCGATATCGGTATCGCGGTCGCGGCCGATGAGTTTCGCCTGCAATTCGCGGCCGTCGGAGAAGGTGATCGTGATCGTGTCGGCTTTCTCGATCACGTGGTTGTTGGTGATGATGAAGCCGTCGGCGCTGATGACGAAGCCGGAGCCGAGGGAGCCCTGGCGCTGGAAGCCGTCGCCGTCGCGGCCAAAGTATTCGTTGAAACGTTCGGCGGGCGATCCTTCCGGAAAGGTCGGCATGCCGGAGGCGATGACCTGTTCTGTCGAGATGTTCACAACCGCTGGCATCAGGCGTTTGGAGAGATCGCGGAAACTGTCGGGCGTGGCCTTGAGGTCAACGCTGGCGGCGGGTTTCGAGAGGCTGCCCTGCGCGGCCGCGCTCAGGCCGGTGACCGGCAGCGCGAGCAGGATGATCGCCAGGGCGGCAGTGCGGGTCATAGGGGCGTTGGCTCCGGTCGGTTTCGGCTCGTTCATGGTGTCCGAATGCCGCCTGACTATGGCGCTTTGGCGTCTGAGTGCAACCGCTTCAGGCGGTGCGAACTGCTATGGTTACAAGCAACGCGCCGACGGCTGCCGCGCCGAGGCCGGCCAGGGCGAGGTCGCGTGCCGGGATGGCGGCGAGGCGCGCA
>JBGTKE010000089.1:0-1826 GCA_041744775.1 Hyphomonas sp.
CCGCGGCCCTATGGCGACCAGGCCTTCTCGATCCCGCCGCGCGGCTTCCGCCCGCTCGGCCCGGTGGCGTTCGGCATGGCGTTCCGGGTGTCGAAACAGTCCGACTGGCTGCGCCTGCGCTTCGAATGCCGCAAGACCGGCGAGGAGTTTGTCGTCGGCATCGAGGACGGTGCCCAGTACACATTCAGCCTGCCGGTCGAAGAGCAGGATTCAACGCCGTTCTATACGCACATTTTCGAGTATATCCTCGACTGGTTCCGGGAGAATATCGAAAGCTACCGGGACGGCGTTTATGGCACGCGGGCGATCGGGTTCGATTTCGCAGTTGAACCTAGCCCTGAGTTGGCGGAGCCCAAACGCTGAATACGTACCATGGACCGACCGGCTGTGTAACTAAGTAAGATAAATGTACTCGCCCGTCGCGCGAATAAAAATATTTTTGCGGTCAGCGCGTAAAAATCGTCTTGACACGGATTATTCGCCGGCGGCCTGGAGCTCGGTACCGTGCAGGCGCAGCCAGGCGCGCTGACGCTGCCAGTCGGGGCAGCACCGGGCGACATGTGCCCAGAATTTGGCCGAATGGTTCATTTCCCTCAGATGCGCGCATTCATGGGCCGCGACATAGTCCAGGACCTCGGGCGGCGCCATTATTAACCGCCAGGAGAACGCCAGCTGCCCATCAACCGTGCACGAGCCCCAGCGCGAGCGTGTATCCTTGACTGAAATGCCCGTATTGGCGACCCGCAGGGTCTCGCAATGCCGGGTCACGGCCTTCGTCAGCTCGGCCTTGGCCTGCTTTTTCAGGAACCGGACCACCCGCGACTGGGTGGTCTCCGGATCCCCGGGAACCGAGAGGATACGGGGCTCCCCGGGGTAAAGACGGGCAATCCGGCCTTCGCCCTCGAGGGTAATCTCGCAGTCCTCGCCCCGGTACTGGAAGATCTCGCCGTCCTCGAACCGGGTGACTTCCGGCAGGTGCTGGAGACGCGTCGAAATCCAGTCGACCCGCTCGGCCGCAAAGGCGGCGGCGGCCTCGATCTGGCGGGGTGTCGGGGCCACGGCGACCGCTTCGCGGCGGCGCTCGTCCAGGCGGATGATCAGACGCCGGGCTTTCGCGTTAACTTCAAGCCGCACCTTCACCCGGTGACCACCGGGAGCGCGCAAGGTCATGGTCTGGCCATCATTGAAACGCATGTATACAACACCTGTCAGGTCGTTCGCGACCCACACCATTTGAGGGACCAAATATGAAGTATCTGCTCACGGGCATGATCGCGCTTACATTGCTTACGGGCTGTGGGCAGAAAGACAAGCTGGCTGGCGGAGGTGCTCCCGCGTCAGTTGTATTTAACGCGAATGACCTGCCGGACGTCACGGTACGGAAAGGGGACTCTGCGACAGCGGGCGCAGCCCTTTCGGTCCTGTCCCTGGCTGAGTCCGGTTCGGGCCGTTTGAGCTTCGCCGACAGCGACATCAAGGGCGACCGGGCCGAATTCTCCAATATCACGCTGTCGGCTCCGGAACTTGCGGGCGAAGGCTCGCCGGCCAGTCCTTCGGACGCCGAACTCGCCGAAATCTTCGCCTTCATGGATACCGACGGCGACGGCGTCGCCGATGACGGCTCGGGCATGACGCTGGACGACCTGCGCGCGGACATGCAGGTGCCCGCTTCGGCCCCGTCGCCGGCCCCCGTGGTCAAGGCCGCCAAGCTCGAATTCGACGGTCTCGGCATGTTCGACGGCAAGGCCAATTTCGGCCTGATGAAACTGTCGGACGTGACCATCACTCCGGCGGAAGGCTCCGAAGATCAGAGCACCGGCAAGATC
>JBGTKE010000090.1:0-3144 GCA_041744775.1 Hyphomonas sp.
TCAGGGCCCGGAAACCGAGGATGCGCGTTTCGGCTTCGGCGCGGGCTTCCGGCGCGGCGCGAGCGTCGAGCGCCCCGGCGATCCGGCCGCGCAGATCATCTCCGCCAGATCCGAGCTGGCTCAGAAGGGCATCCGCCGCGCGCAAGCTGGATGACAGCACAGCGGAGTCTTCGTGAGCCAGAGCCGCGATCAGAATTTCCAGGTAGGCTTCGCCGTCCAGCTTGCCCGCATTGAACGCGGCTTCGGCGCTGTCGAGGCTGACCAGGGCTTCGGTTGCGGCAAGGCCGGCGAAGGCTTCGCCGAGGGCGCGCCAGGCCGCCGGCTTCAGGCCGAAACGGTAGTAGCCCGCACCGTCCGCATTTGGAACAATCACCGACGGGCAGATCGCGCCGCTGAGTTCGGTGACGGATTTTTCGGCCGCGAGCAGCGTGCAGGTCTCGCCGCGATTGGCGCCGTCCTGCCAGGCGACGCAGACCGGGATGGTCCAGCGTGTGCTCGCTGCGATCTCCGAGCCGAGCGGCCGGTAGCGGCTCTGGCTGAGCGTCAGCTTCGGCGCGCCCTTGCTGCAGGTGATGTCCGCTTCGACGAGGGGCACGCCTTGCTGGGTCATGAAGTCTCGGAAGACTTGCCCGATGGCCCGCTCACCGGTGGCGCGCGAGATGGCGGCGTAGAAATCTGCGCTGTTCGCGTCGCCGTCGGCAAAGCGGGCGATGTAGCGGCCGAGCGCCGGGCGGAAACGCTCCGGGGTGAAATAATGGTCGACCATGCGAATGACCGACTGGCCCTTGGAATAGGTCAGCGCGTCATAGGCGTTGCGGATGTCTTCGTTGCGACCGATGGGACCGGCGACGATGCGCGCGCTGGCCAGGCTGTCGAGCGCCATGGCGCTCAGACCATCGGCAACCGCGGCGACCTCATGGTTGCCGTCCGGCTCCATGATCGAGAGCACGGCCGTCTCGCTCCAGACGGCGAAGCCTTCCTTCAGCCAGAGATCATCCCACCAGGGCGGCGTGACGAGATTGCCGAACCACATGTGCGCGATCTCGTGCGCATGGATTTCCTTCACGGCACGGATCAGTGACGGGCCGGCATTGGGGCCGACGAGGACACGCGCTTCGCGGTAGGTAATCGCGCCGGCAAGCTCCGTGGCACCGGACGGCCATTGCGGCGCGGCGACGATGTCGAGTTTTTCATAGGGATAGGGTTGCTGCAGCATCTCCTCGAAGATGCGCATCATCTCCGGCGTGAGATCGAGCGCGAAACCAAGTTCGGCTGCCTTGCCGGCGCGCGTGTAGCCGGTCAGTGGCACCTCGACATCGCGGACCTTGTTGGCGGGCAGCGGCGGGCGCTCGATCCGGTCGAAATCGCCGACCGCAGTTGAGAGCAAATAGGTCGAGAGCGGACGGGTCGGCGCAAAGTGGATCGTCTCGAACCCGTCGCGGGCGGGCGCGCGCGAGATTTCCGGCGTGTTGGCGACGGCGTGCATGCCTTCCGGCACGGTAATCGACATTTCGAACACGGCCTTGAAGCCCGGCTCGTCGAAGCCTGGCAGGAAACGGCGTGCCTCAATGCTTTCGGATTTCGCAAGGGCGTAGAATTTGCCCTGAGACTCGACCTTGAAGAGCCCGGCGAGGTTCGCGTTGAACCGTGCGGAATAATCGATCGCGAGCGTCACCTTGCGGGCCGTCAGGCGCTTCGGAAAGCCGACCCAGACGACGCCGCTGTCCAGCACTTCGGTCCATGTCGCCTCGACCGTTTCGCCGCCGGCGGTCGCGGTCACCGAGCCGACGTCCAGCTCATCGCCGTGCAGCCAGAGGCCGGTGACCGCCGTCTCGAGTATTATGTCGATTTCCACATGGCCGTCGAAGCGTGTCTCGCGCGGATCGAGGTCCAGCGCGGCGCGGTAGGTAACGGGACGGGCGAGGCCGGGCAGGCGTCCCGTGGGCGCATCGCGCAGAAGCTGTTCATGGCTCGCGGGCTGTACGGGCAGTGTCCAGGCGGAGCGCTGCGCACAGGCCGAGAGGATGAGGGCAAGGGCCGCGGCCAGACCGATCCAACGCATTTGGGCACTCCTCTGCCTGACAGTGAAGGCTGAATACCGCATCAGGAAAGTTATGGAAGCCCCGGTTGCACGCGTGTATCAGGACGGGACACACACGCCTGCCCGGTTTCATCCGTAGACGGTATTTAATTCACCCTAGCCCGCAAATCCCCGCGCGGTCATCGCCTCATGCCAGCGGCCCAGGTTCGGCAATTCCTTGTGCGGCGCCCATTTCATCACGCGGCAGAATCCGCAGGTGATATAAAGGGTTATGTCGGCAATCGAGAATCGGTCTGCGGCGACGAACTCATTATCTGCAAGGTGCGCGTTCAGGCGTTCCGCCATTTTCTTCGCTGCTTTCTCGCTCTTGGCCGCCGCTTCAGCGCTCTGCGGCACTTCCAGCGGCGCCATCATCGGATGCGCGTTGCGGAACCAGCCGGCGAACTGGATGAAGAACATCAGTTCCACGCGCCGGTCCCACATTTCGATCAGGGCTTTTTCCTTCGGATCAGCGCCCATCAGGTTCGGTTCCGGGAAAATGCCTTCGAAATAGGTGCAGATGGCGCGGCTCTCGGTGATGCTGGTGCCATCGTCGAGGATCAGCGCGGGCACCTGGGCATAGGGCGACACGTCGCGGTAGCCCGGCTGCTTGTGCTCCTGTTTCATGATGGAGACTTCTTCAAGTTCCACCGCGTCCAGCTTACCCTTGGCGCGCAGGAAGTAGACGACACGGTCCGGGTTCGGCGCTTGCGGGCTGTGATAGAGTTTCATCTGTTCCTCCTAGAATTTTTTTGTGAGTCCGAAAGTCGCGTTCATCGGCTCGCCGGGAAAATAGCGCTCGTTGCCGAAACCGACATCCGCCCGGTCCGCATAGGCCTCATCCGTCAGGTTACGGAGGATGAGGGAGGCTTCGAGCGAATCGGTGATAGTCCAGCCGGCGCGGGCGCCGAAGACCGTGTGGCCGGGATAGGTGACGGTGTTGGCGGGATCCGTGAAATACTTGCCGACATGTTCGAGCGTTAGCGACAGTTTCAGCGCATCCAGCGCCTGCCAGTCCAGACGCGCATCGGCGAGCCATTCCGGAGCCGTGTCAATGGTATTGC